>JAOUGZ010000292.1 GCA_029865405.1 Betaproteobacteria bacterium | reverse complement strand
GCGTGGCGGTGGAAGATCTCGAGGATCACCATGGTGCGGTCCATGACTTCGCAGCCGATCTCTTTGGCGAGGTTGTGCGCCTGCGAGGGCGAGATCTCGTGGTCGACGAGGACGAGGTCGGCGCCTTGTTCGACGAAGTCGCGCAGCTCTTCGCGCTTGCCGAGGCCGAAGTAGGCGGCGGCATCGAAGCTGGCGCGCTTTTGCGTGATCGTGTGGACGACGTCGAAGCCGAGCGTTTTCGCGAGCTGGCGCAATTCGATCAGCGAGGCTTCGAATTCGGCGTCGCCGACGCTGGGCAACTGCACGGCTGCGACGACCGCGCGCGGGGGTTTCTGGGCGAGTTCTCGCGTCATGGGGGACGCAGACTACCAGTCAAACCCGTCAATGCCTCATTTCGGCAGATTTCCCTGCTTGTCATTGCGCTCGTGCCGCCCAGGAGAATAACGCGCTGAACACGGCATCTCGCACCTCGCGCCGCGACAGCACGAGATCGTGCAGCCCGCCCGGAAAAGCGAGCACCGCCGCCTGCGGCCCCAAAGATCTCCCCCACTTCGCGACGTGGCGCCAGTCAAGCACGATGTCGGCCCCGTCCGAATGCATGGTCAGCACCGGGCACTTGATGTCGAGCCCGGCGTGGACCTTGTGCTGCCCGGCAAGCACGGCGCCGACCCAGCCGAAGTACGCCGGAAAGCCGTGCAGCGGCTTCAGCCGCAGGTCGAAACCCCACTCGCCCTCGAAATCGCGGTGGATGCTTCGGATGTAGGCTGGGGAGAGCGCCTTGGGATCGTTCAGGAACGGAAACGCCTGCCCCATCAGCGCCGCCATGCCGAGCTGCGCGCGCTTCAAGGGTGACACCTTCCAGTCGAAGAACGGGCTGTTCAGCCACAGCGCGCGCACCTGGTCTCGGCGTTCGCCCCGCGCTGCATACAGCGAACAGATCAAACCGCCGGTGGAATGCCCCGCGAGCAGCACCGGCCCGCCAATCTCGTCGATCGCCGCCGTGATGTCGGCGTCGTACTCGGCGAGGTCCTTGCAGAAACACGGATGCTGGTGCGCGAGCCACGAGCGGCCGTGTTTTCTCAGGTCGAGCGCATAGAAGGCATAGCCTTCGGCAGCGAACCGATCTGCCATGTGGCGCTGAAAGAAGTAATCCACGAAGCCATGCACGTAGAGCACCGCCCCGCGCGGCGCGTCGCCCGCCGGCAGCCGCACCAGCGTCGCGACGACGCGCCCGTCGTAGTCCTCCGGAAACTCGAGCGTCAGCGACTCGAATCCGGGCAGCAGGGCATCCGCCTGCCAGTCACTCATGGCGTGACAGCGCCCACGCGACATGCTCGCGCACCAACGCCGATGGGTGATCGGCACGCGCACGCAGCGCCGCCATCACCCCGGGCGTCGACGGCGCGTTACCCAGGCCGACGGCGAGATTCCGGAGCCAGCGCTCATAGCCGATGCGCCGGATCGGCGAGCCCGCCATGCGTTCGTCGAACTCGCGCTCGCTCCAGCCGAAAAGCTCGACCAGCGAAGCTCTGTCCAGGCCGTTCCGCACGGCAAAGTCGGGCTCGGCGCTCGGGCGCGCGAACGAATTCCATGGGCACACGTCCTGGCAATCGTCGCAGCCGTAGACGCGGTTGCCGATCAGCGGCCGAAACTCCTCCGGAATGCTGCCTTTCAGCTCGATGGTGAGGTACGAGATGCAGCGCCGCGCGTCGAGCTGGTAGGGCGCGGTGATCGCCTGCGTCGGGCAGACGTCGATGCACTTCGTGCACGTGCCGCAATGCTCGCTCGCGGGCGCGTCCGCCGGCAGCGGCAGGCTCGTATACACCTCGCCCAGAAAGAACCACGATCCCGCTTCACGCGACAGCAGCAGCGTGTGCTTGCCGCGCCAGCCGATGCCCGCCTTCGCCGCGAGCTCGACTTCCATCACCGGCGCCGAGTCGGCGAACACGCGATGCCCGAAAGGGCCAGCCTCCACCTCGATGCGCTCGCACAGCTTCTGCAGCCGCCCGCGCAGCACCTTGTGATAGTCGCGCCCGCGCGCATAGCGCGAGATGCTCGCGCGAAGTGGGTCGTCCGCCTCGTCCTCGAGCGTGGCCGCGTAGTCCATGCGGCAGCTGATGACGCGCACGGTGCCCGGCACGAGCTCGGCCGGGCGCGCGCGGAGCGCACCGTGGCGCGCCATATAATCCATCTCCCCGTGCCAGCCCCTGCCGAGCCATTCGCCGAGCCGGTTCTCCGCGGCGGCGAGGTCGGTATCCGCGATCCCCACCGCCTGGAAGCCGAGCTCCCCGCCCCACCGCTTGATTCGCGCCGCGAGCGCGCCGTAGTCCATGGCTCCCGAGTCTAGCCTCGAGCTTGCCGACGAGCCGGCGACGCTGCGCCTCGGCGCTGCGCTCGCCGCGGGCATTGCGCCGGGCCGCGTCCTGCACCTCTCGGGCGAGCTCGGGTCGGGCAAAACCGCCCTCGTGCGGGGGCTCTTGCGTGAACTCGGTCACACCGGGCGGGTGAAGAGCCCTACCTACCCCCTGGTTGAACTTTACGTCGTTTCAAGATTACACTTGTATCACTTTGATTTTTATCGATTCAAAGATCGGAGCGAATGGCTGGATTCGGGCTTCAGGGAGTACTTCAACGCGCAGACCGCTTGCATCGTCGAGTGGCCGGAGCGCGCGGGCGGGCTGTTGCCGCCTCCGGATCTCGCCGTGCGCCTGGAAATCTCCGGTGCGGGGCGGCGCGCCTGGCTGAGCGCGGCGACGCCGGCCGGCGAGGCCTGGCTGCTGCGCTCGCGGCAGCGCTACTCCTCGGCCACCTAGCCGCCGCACAGGCCCAGGTCCTCGCCACGCGCATCTGGCCGGCGCGCGACTACACGCGCGTCACCTTCGAGTCGCGCCAGGCGCTCGACTACAGCATGTTCGCGCTGAAGAACCCGGAGCGCCTGGTGCTCGATCTGAGCACCGAGGACGCCGGCGGCCTGATCGCCGAGCTGCAGGCGAAGGTTGCACCCGCGGATCCCTACATCGCCGTGCTGCGCGTGGGCGTCAATCGCCCGGGGGTGACGCGCGTGGTGCTCGACCTGAAGGCGGAAGTGCGGCCGCAGGTGTTTGCGCTGAAGCCCGTCGCCGACTACGGCCACCGCCTGGTGCTCGATCTGTATCCGCTGGTGCCGCCCGATCCGCTGGTGGCGCTCCTGGAGCTGAACGGGCAGCTCGCGGCGCCCGCGGCGCGCCGCGGCGCCGAGGCGCCCGCGCGTTCCGTGGTGCGCCTGGCGACCGTGGTCATCGACCCCGGGCACGGCGGCGAGGACCCGGGCGCGCGCGGGCGCCGCGGCACGCTGGAAAAGGACGTCAATCTGCTGATCGCGAAACGGCTCAAGGCCGTGATCGACGCCGAGCCCGGCATGCGCGCCGTGCTGACGCGCGACGGCGACTATTACCTGTCGCTGCAGGCGCGCGTGGAAAAGGCGCGCGCCGTGAAAGCGGACCTGTTCGTGTCGGTGCATGCCGACGCGTTCATCCGCCCGCACGCGCGCGGCTCCTCGGTGTTCACGCTGTCGCAGCGCCCCACTTCAGAGGCGGCGCGCTGGCTGGCGAAACAGGAAAACGACTCCGACCTGATCGGCGGCGTCAGCCTGGATACGCGCGACCCGTACCTGAAGCAGGTACTGGTCGATCTTTCGCAGACGGCGACCAGCGATCACAGCCTGAAGCTCGCCGGCGCGGTGCTCTCCGAGCTCGGCCAGATCAACACCCTGCACAAGGCGCACGTCGAGCGCGCCGCGTTCGCCGTGCTCAAGGCGCCCGACGTGCCCTCGATCCTGGTCGAGACCGCGTTCATCTCCAACCCGCAGGAGGAGAGCCGGCTGCAGGACGAGCGCTACCAGGACAAGATGGCGCGCGCCATGCTGGCGGGCATCAAGCGCTACTTCAGCATGCACCCGCCCCGCCCGCAGGGCCCCCTCGCGCTCAAGTGATCAGGGCGCGGCGCGGCGCCGGTGCGCGCGCAGGAACTCCAGCGCGATCGGCAGCACCGAAATAATGATGATGACGACGATCACCGCGGCGAGGTTTTCCTTCACCGCCGGGATGTTGCCGAACCAGTAGCCGGCGAGGCTGAGCGAGACCACCCAGAGCAACGCGCCCGCCACGCTGAATGCCAGGAAGCGCGCGTAGGGCATGGCGCCGATGCCGGCGACGAACGGCACGTAGGTGCGCACGATGGGCACGAAGCGCGCGATGATGATCGCCTTGCCGCCGTGGCGCTCATAGAAGGCGTGCGTGCGCCCGAGGTGGCGGCGGTTGAACCAGCGCGAATCCTCCGCTCGGAACACCCTGGGCCCCGCCCAGCGCCCGATCCAGTAGTTGACGTTGTCGCCGCAGAGCGCCGCGGTGACAAGCAGCGCCATCACCAGCCCGATGTCCATGCCGCCCGCGGCGGCGAGCGTGCCGACCACGAAGAGCAGCGAATCCCCGGGGAGGAACGGCGTCACCACCAGCCCGGTCTCGCAGAACACGATCACGAACAGCAGCGCGTACACCCACGCGCCGTGCTCGGCGATGAACGCGGCGAGATGCGCGTCGAGATGCAGCGCGAAATCCCACAGCGCGGCGGCAAGCTCCATGACCCGATTCTATATA
>JAOUGZ010000291.1 GCA_029865405.1 Betaproteobacteria bacterium | reverse complement strand
GCCGCGTGGTCGAGCCGATGATCACCCTCGGCAAGGCGCCCTCGCTCGCCAACCGGCGCCTGGCGTTCGACCGCCTGCGCGACCGCGACATCGTCGGCAAGCTGTTCGCGGAGCTCGGCCCGCGCTACGCCAAGAGGAACGGCGGCTACCTGCGTATCCTGAAGGCCGGCATGCGCAAGGGCGACAATGCCCCCATGGCACTGGTGACGCTGATGGACCGGCCGGAGCCGACGGCGGAAGAGAAGAAGCCCGCCGCGGAAAAGAAGGCGGCGTAGCACGGTGGGAAGAGGGGTGCGCAGGGAACGGCCGGGAGATCCCCGGCCTTTTGTTTTTGGGTCGACCGCGGCCACAATTGCCTCATGAGCTGGTTCTGGATCATCGGCATCGTCGCAAATGTGACCCTCACGGTGCTTGCCATCGTCTGGGTAATCCGGCAGGGCAGGCCGAAACGCGACGCCGCCCAGGACGATAAGGATGTCTCTGACTAGCCGACCGGGCCCGCGCAGTGGTCGTTGACGAGTCGGTCATGAAGCAACGTCACTCGGGCGGTCGCAAGACCAGCGACGCCGCAAACGGCATGGAATTCCTCGTTCGTCCTTGCGGGCCATGTCGGCCTGTGGGCCGCGCATCCAGATGAACCCACCTCGGCCTAAACCGTTTCGCCTGCAGATTCCCGACGCGGCCCTCGCCGACCTGCGCGAGCGCCTCGCGCGCACCCGCTGGCCGGACGAGCCGCCGCTCGCGCCCTGGTCGAGCGGCACCAGCGTCGCCTACCTGAAGGCGCTGGCGGAATACTGGCGTGCCGGCTTCGACTGGCGTGCCGAAGAGGCGAAGCTGAACGCATTGCCGCAATACACCATGCCGATCCGGGGCATCAACGTGCATTTCATCCACGTGCCGGGAACGGGCAGGAACCCGATGCCGCTGCTCCTTGCGCACGGCTGGCCGGGCTCGGTGCTCGAGTTCCTCAAGCTGATCCCGCTGCTGCGCGAACAGTTCACGATCATCGCGCCCTCGCTTCCCGGCTATACGATGTCATTCAAGCCCGGCCAGGAGCGCTGCGGTGTGGAGGAGATCGCGGCGATCTTCGCCGAGCTGATGGGTGTCCTGGGGTACGAGAAGTTCGCGGCGCAAGGCGGTGACTGGGGCGCGTTCGTCTGTTCGCGCCTCGGGGTGGATGTGCCGCGGCGGCTTATCGGCATCCACCTCAACCTGCTCGCCGTACGGCGCGATCCCAAAGCGGTGGTCGAGTCCGACCCGGAGCAGAAGAAGTACCTCGGCGAGCTCGCGACCTTCCTGAAGGAGGAGACCGGCTACCAGTGGATCCAGGGCACCAAGCCGCAGACACTCGCCTTCGGCCTCACCGATTCGCCCGCGGGCCTGGCGGCGTGGCTGGTGGAGAAGTTCCGCAGCTGGACCGATTGCGACGGCAATCCGCAGAACGCGCTCACCCGGGACGAAATGCTCGCCGGCATATCGCTTTACTGGTTCAGCGGCGCGATCGGCTCGTCGTTCTGGCCCTACTACGCACGCATGCACCGGCCCTGGCCGATCCCGGAAGGAACGACGGTCGACGTGCCCATGGGCTACGCGGCGTTCCCGAAGGAGATCCTGCGCCCGCCGCGCTCGCTCGCGGCGCAGACCTACACCGACATCCGGCGCTGGAGCGTGATGGAGAAGGGCGGGCACTTTGCCGCCCTGGAGCAGCCGCAGGCGCTGGCGCGCGAGGTGAAGGCGTTCTTCGCTGCGCTTGGCTAGTTCGCAGCCCAGCCCCTGGCCAAGGAATCGTGCAGCGCGACCGAGTGCTTCGCGGTCACGCAGCGGCGCAGGCCATCACTTCATCGTCGCGCATCACGCTCCGGCCCGGCTGCCCCCGGGTCGCCTCGGCGCCGGTTTCCGCGTACTGCTGCCGTATGCGGAGCATTTCCGGGATCACGCCGAGAAACGCGTCGGCGATACTCGGGTCGAAGTGCCGTCCGCGCTCGCCCCGGATCGTGTCCAATGCCTGCTCTACCGGCCAGGCCTTCTTGTAGGGCCGTTCGGTGGTGAGCGCGTCGAACACGTCGGCAAGCGCCACGATGCGCCCGACCAGGGGAATTTGCTCGCCGCGCAGGCGATGCGGGTAGCCGCTGCCGTCCCACCTTTCGTGGTGTGTGAGCGCGACGATGCGTGCCATTTCCAGAAGCGGCGAGGCGTGCTTGCCTATGATGCCGGCGCCGATCTGCGGGTGCTTTCTCATGATCGCCCACTCGGCGTCGTCGAGCTTGCCGGGCTTGAGCAGAATGTGGTCTGCAATGCCGATCTTGCCAATGTCGTGCATTGGGGCCGCGTGCAGCAGCGTCTCGACGTCGGCAGCCGGCAGGTCAAGCGCGAGCGCGATAGCGCGGGAGTAGTAGCTCATGCGTAGCACGTGCATGCCCGTCTCGTTGTCCTTGTATTCCGCGGCCCGACCCAGGCGCTGGATGATCTGCAGGCGCGTCTCGTTCAGTTCCAGCGTGCGCTCCTGCACCTTGCGCTCGAGTTCGTTGTTCTGGTCGGCAAGCGCGAGCTGCGTCCGTACCCGGGCACGCACGATCGGCGCGCGCACCGGCTTGACGATATAGTCCACGCCGCCCGCTTCGAAGCCCCTGCTTTCGTCCTCGACCTCGCCGGCTGCAGTGACGAAAATCACCGGGATCGCGCGCGTGCGCGGGTTGGACTTGAAACGCCGGCAGACTTCGAAGCCGTCCATGCCCGGCATGTGCACGTCGAGCAGCACCAGATCCGGCGCGGGCTCCGCGGCCACGGCCCGCAGCGCTTCCTCGCCGCTGTTGGCGAGACGCACGCTGTAGGAGTCCTCCAGCACGCCTTCCAGGATCTGCAGGTTGAACGGCGTGTCGTCCACCAGCAGTATTGTCTGCGCTTTCATCGCTGCGACTCCATTTCCAGGACTGCTTCCCGCCGCACTGACGCCGGCGAAGTCGGGCTGGCTGCGCCATGCTGCGGATTCGCCGCCGCCTGGGGCGACACCGCGCCCGGCACGGCACGCAGCGGCACCCGCAGCTCGAAGCTCGAGCCTTGCCCCGGCTTGCTCTGCACTTCCAGGCTGCCGCCCATCAACTGGGCGAACTGGCGCGCGATATACAGCCCCAGTCCGGTGCCGCCGCGCCGACGCGTGCTCTCGGCGTCCAGCTGCACGAACGGCGCAAACAGCTTGCCGATCTGCTCGCTGGTCATGCCGATCCCGGAGTCGGTGACCGTGAAGCGCAGTTGCGCTGTACCGGGCGCCGCCTGCGGCGCCTCGAGCGCCAGGCGGACTTCGCCGCGCTCGGTGAACTTGACCGCGTTGGTGCCCAGATGCACCAGGATCTGGCGCAGCCGGGCCTCGTCGCCGATCACCGCCCCAGGGACGCCAGGGCCGACGTCCCGCGTCACCGCAAGCGACTTCTTCGCCGCGAGCGGTTGGAGCAGATCGCCCACCTGATCGAGCAGCCCCCGGGGATCGACGTGCGATTCGAACAGTTCGACGCGCCCGGCCTCGATGCGCGTTACGTCCAGGATGTCGTTGATGATGCCCATCAGCGACTGCGCCGACGCCTGGATGCCCGCGGCACGCTCGCGCTGCTTTGGCGGGAGTTCCGAGGCGAGCAGCAACTCCGAGAAACCGATCACGGCGTTCATCGGCGTTCGGATCTCGTGGCTCATGTTGGCCAGGAACTGCGATTTCGCGCGGCTCGACGACTGGGCGGCATCCCTTGCCTGGACCAGCTCGGCGGTGCGTTCGGCGATGCGCGCCTCGAGCCCGGTCTCATAGGACTGCTGCGCCGCGTGCTGCGCCCTGATAACGCTGTCGGCGCGCATCACGATAAAGAGCAGCGCCCCATACAGGAACAGCAGCACGGCCGCCGCGCCCAGCGTTACCCTGAGCTGCGCGCGGTCGAGCAGCTCGACCAGCGGCGTGATGTCGTCGTATACCTCGAACACCCCTTCCACTCTGCCGGCCGCATCGCGCATCGGCAGGTAGCTCGACAGCACACCGCGGTTCTCGACGATCTCATCAAACGCGCTGAACTTGTTCCGATGCGTGATCTCGCTTGCTTTTCCTCCATCGCGCGCCATGAGAAAGCCCGCGTTGCGGCTCTTGTCCTCGCCAATCTGCTCCGCCTCGCTTGAATAGAGCGTGCGGCCGTTCAAGGCGTAGATCTTGATCTTGATCACCGCAGTGCCTTGCACCTGCCTGCGGATCGCCGCGTCGAGCCGCTTGATCTCGGGGTCTGCGCGCAGGGCTTCACCATCGCGCTGCGCCGAAGAGCGCAGGAACTGTCCGAATTCCGGCCATATCGCGTTGGCGAGCACCGCGGTCAGGGTGGCGTTGTGGGTCTCCCCGCTCCGGGTGAGGTCGGCCATGGCCAGTTGCCGGTACACGTACGAAAGGCCGACAGTGGCGAGTGAGATCAACACCAAGCTCGCCAGCGAAAAATGGCGCAGCAGCCTGAATGGCGAAGTGCGGTTCACGGGACGCATTGGATTGGCTCCGATTGGCTATTCCGGCGTTCAGGCATGGACCGGACTGGGTAAGGGCACGGGATGTTGCCGTATCAGCTGCGCGACGCGCGGCGCGTTGCGCGCCACGGCGGCGAGCAATGCAGGGGCGTCGAA
>JAOUGZ010000290.1 GCA_029865405.1 Betaproteobacteria bacterium | reverse complement strand
CGAGGAAAGCGGCAGCACGGACCTGCCGGCCTACCTGGAGGCGCTCGCGCCCAGGGTCGGCGCGCCGGCGCTGGTGGTGGGCCTGGATTCGGGCTGCGGCAATTACGAGCAGCTCTGGGGCACGACGTCGCTGCGCGGGCTGGTGAACGGGGTGCTCACGGTGGAAGTGCTCACCGAGGGCGTGCATTCGGGGGATGCGAGCGGGGTGGTGGCCTCGAGCTTCCGCATCGCGCGGCAACTGCTCGAGCGCGTGGAGGAGGCGGCGACGGGCCGCGTGCGCGAGGCCGCGTTCCAGGCGCCGGTGCCGGCGGAGCGCGTGGCGCAGGCGAAGCGCGCGGCCGGGGTGCTCGGCAAGGAGATCCACGCCAAGTTCCCGTTCGTGCCCGGCATGCGACCGATGGCGGAGGGGCTTGAGGAGATGGTGCTCAACCGCACCTGGCGAGCGGCGCTGTCGGTCACGGGCGCCGAGGGGCTGCCGCTGCCGGCGAACGCGGGCAACGTGCTGCGCCCCCGGACGTCGCTCGCGCTGTCGCTGCGCATCCCGCCGACGGTGAATGGGGAAAAGGCGGCGGCGAAGCTGAAGGAAATTCTGGAGGCGGATCCGCCCTACGGCGCGCGCGTGAGTTTCGACGCGGGCCAGGCGGCCACCGGCTGGCATGCGCCGATCACCGCGCCGTGGCTGGAGAAGGCGATCGATGAAGCTTCCCAAAAACATTTCGGCAAGCCGGCGATGTGGATGGGCGAGGGCGGCACGATCCCGTTCATGGCGATGCTGGGCGAAAAATTCCCGCAGGCGCAGTTCCTGATCACCGGGGTGCTCGGCCCGCACTCCAACGCGCACGGACCGAACGAGTTCCTGGATATCGAGTACGCGAAGAAGCTGACGGCTGCGGTGGCGGAGGTGCTGGCGGCGCAGGCGGTGGCTGCCTAGCAGTCGTCCCCGCGGTTTTTCTCAATCGTCGTGGGCCTGTCTTGCCGCAAGAAAAAAAAGAAGCCGCGTACTGCGCCATCGGACCGGTGGAGTTGTCCCGGACGTAAAATGGCCGCGAACGAGGAGGCTGTGATGGCAGGCTCGACTCTGGAGAAGGTTCGTTCCGAGGCGCTGCGCCTTTCCGAGGCGGAGCGTGCCGAGCTCGCGCACAGCCTCGTCGAAAGCCTCGACGGCCCGGCGGACCCGGATGCGGAGTCCGCCTGGGACGCGGAAATCGTTCGCCGGCTGGCCGAGGTGGACGCCGGCGCCGCGGAGCTCATTGACCGGGAGGAAATGCGCCGGCGCATGCGGGCGCGTATGAGCCGCGCCTGATGCGCCGGGTACTCGACGTAGCGGATCGAGGCGAGGGGCATGACCTTGGCGATCGCCTCGGCGACGAGCGCGTGTTGATGCGGTAGATGCCCCGGGGCGATCTCGTGAAGGTTGAGAACTGGCCGCAGGCAGCGGGCGCCTTCCGCCATTTGCGCTATTCGCGATTCGCGAATAGCATATGTCCATGATTCTCAAGCCCCAGGACGTGGTCGTTCTCCTTAAGCTGGTCGCCCTGGGCAACCAGCCCTGGACCTTCCAGCGCCTCGCGGTGGAGCTCTCGATCAGCCAGTCCGAGGTCCACGCGGCCGTGAACCGGGCGGTCGCGGCGAGGCTGATGAGCGACGCCGCCTCCTCGACCGGCCGGCCCCTGCGGCCGCAGCTCCTGGAGTTCCTGGTGCACGGCGTGAAGTACGCCTTCCCGCCGGAGCGCGGCGAGCTCACCCGCGGGGTGCCGACCGGCTATGCCGCAGCGCCGCTCAACAGCCAGATCGCGGGCTCGAGCGAGCCGCCGCCGGTCTGGCCCTACGCCGAAGGCAACACCCGGGGCTTCGCGCTCGCGCCCCTTTACCGCACCGTGCCCGAAGCGGCGCTGCGCGACCCGACGCTCTACGAGTTGCTCGCGCTGGTTGACGCGATCCGCGACGGGCGCGCGCGAGAGCGAAACCTTGCCGAGAAGGCGCTCGAAAAGCGCCTGCGGCCGGAGCGATAAGATGGCCGACCCGAACCTCGAGATCCTCACGAAGGTGGCGGATGCTCTGGGTGAGCTGCGCGAGCGAATGACATTCGTCGGCGGCTGCGCCACGGGACTTCTCATCACGGATCCCGGCGCGAGCCCCGTGCGCGCCACGCAGGACGTCGACGCCGTCGTGGCAGTTGTCTCGCGCGTCGACTATCGCCAGCTGGGCGCCGCGCTTCGCGCGAAAGGCTTCGCCCAGCCCCTCGAGGAGGGCGCGCCCGCGTTCCGCTGGTCGATGGCGGGCCTGAAGCTCGACGTGATGCCGAGTGATCCCGGGATTCTCGGGTTCTCCAACCGCTGGTACGCCCACGTCATGCGGCGTGCCTTCAAAGCGCGCCTGTCCAGCGATATCGAGATTCGCGTCGCCGATGCGCCGAGCTTCATCGCGACAAAGCTCGAGGCGTTCCTGGATCGTGGCGCAGGCGACTACCTTTCCAGCCACGATCTCGAAGACGTGCTGTCGATCGTCGACGGACGACCCGAGCTCGTCGGCGAGCTGCGCGCCGCCGACCCGCAACTGCGCGCATTCGTGGGCACGACCCTCGCGGACTTGCTCGCCGACGAAGGGTTTCTCAACGCGCTACCGGGCCTCGTCCTCGAGGGCAGCCCCGCGGTGCGTACGCCGATCGTGCTGCAGCGCCTGCGTCAGCTCGCGGAACTGCGGAACTGAGTCCGGCATCACGCCGCAACCAAGCGGCGGTAAAGCACCCCATGCGTACGCTGGCGCACGGACCGCGCGCGCCACGCGGCGCACCCTACGCGTCACTACAACGGATAAACCAGATGACCCTCTTCAAACGCATTGCAACGTTCTTCATGGCCGCCCTGCTGCTGACCGCGATGGGCTGCGCATCCACCTCGGAGCGCTCGAGCACGGGTGAATACATCGACGACAGCGTGATTACCACGAAGGTGAAGACCGCGATCTTCAACGAGCCCGATCTCAAGGTGCTGCAGATCAGCGTCGAGACCTACAAGCAGGTAGTGCAGCTGAGCGGCTTCGTCGGCACCTACGCCCAGATCACCAAGGCGGGCAACGTGGCGCGTGAGGTTGCGGGCGTGCGCTCGGTGAGCAACGACCTGAAGATCAAGTAATTGCGCCCAAGGAAGATAGGATGAACGACGCCGTTATGCGGGCGGCCGCCTTGGCCCTGCTGGCCGGGGGCATCGTGCTGGTCATCATGGGCGTGAACGGCATGAACGCGCCCAGTTCCGACGTCTCCCGGTTCCTGACCGGCGCGCCGACCGACCGGGCGACCTGGATGCTGGCGGGAGGCGCCGCGATGGTCGTCGCGGGCCTCGCCGGCGTGCTGCCCGGCTTCAGGAGGGGCTGAATATGGCGGCCATGAAACCTCCCTTCACACCAATTCCAGGAATCTCCGCCGACTGGAACGCCATCGGCAAGTCGATGCGCGCCCCGAACGCGCCGGCCGAGGCCGCCAACGATCCGAACATCAAGCCAGAGCCGGTCGCGGCGGTGCAGGAATGCGAAGACGAAGGCGGCAGCGTCAGGCACCTGAAGACGCAGCCGACGAAGCCCCCGGCCAGGCGGCGCTAAGTCCGCCCGCCGAGCAGGCGGCCGGCTAACGCTTTTTCTTCTGGCTGCGCGTTCGATTGCGGCGGCCCGCCCCCCAGCAAAGCGCAGACGGGGGCACGAGCGGATTCCTTCCCGGAAGCCCGCAGGCCTTCCCGCCGCAACTGCTCGAGCCGCAGCTCCAGGGCCTCGACCACGCCGTAGCCCTCGATGTATTTCTCCTGGTTCCCCGAGGCGCGCCAGGTGTCGCGGTCCGACGCCGCCTTGGCGATGCGGTCCTGCAGGGCGGCGATTTCATCTCTTAGGGTCATGATGCAGCCTGGGCCCAACGGCGGCCGGCGTCCGTACGCTGGCGCACATGCGCGTAGCAGCCGCAGGCGGCGGCTTCCAGCCCGGCATGATCGACGATGCGGATGTCGCCGCGCCGGTAGCCGATGAGGCCGCGCCGCTGCAGGGCGGAGGCCGCCGCGGTGACGCCTACACGGCGCACGCCGAGCATGTGCGCGAGGAACTCCTGCGTGAGATGGAATTCCCCCGCGCCGACGCGATCGCGCGTCATCAGCAGCCAGCGCGCGAGGCGCGCCTCGACCCGGTGGAAGCGGTTGCACGCCGCGGTCTGGGTGATCTGGGCCATCAGCGCGGCCGCGTAGCGGTGCAGCGCGCGCTGCAGCGCGGGGCTCGCCTGCAGGCACTTGCGCAGGCGCGCCGCGCTCATGCGCAGCGCGCCGCCGCCGCCCTGCACCAGGGCGCGCACCGGCGAGACGCCGATGCCGAGCGCGAGCGGGATGCCGACCATGCCCTCGTGCCCCACCAGCCCGACTTCGAGCGCGCTGCGCTGATCGACGACCGTGAGCAGCGACACCACCGACCCGCTCGGAAAGTAGACGTCGCGGATCGGGGCGCCGGGCTCGTAGAGCACTTTGCCGAAGTCGAGGGTGGCGGGCGCGAGGTCGGGCGCGAGCTGCAGGTAGGCCGCGCGCGGCAGCGCGGCGAGCAGGCGGTTGGCGGGCATGCGCCATTGTCGGCAGCGCCGCGGCGCGCGTATGTTCGCGCGCGCACATAGCAGCCGCTTCAGCG
>JAOUGZ010000289.1 GCA_029865405.1 Betaproteobacteria bacterium | reverse complement strand
TCACTGAGAAGATGGTGCCGACCGAGATGTTGACGTCGATGTTGGAAGAGCCGTCCAGCGGGTCGAACATCAGCAGGTACTCGCCCTTCGGGAATTGCGTGGGGATGGGGTGCGGTAGCTCCATTTCCTCGGAAGCGAGCGCAGCGAGGTTGCCGCCCCATTCGTTCGCCTCGAGCAGGATCTCGTTGGACAGCATGTCGAGCTTTTGCACCGACTCGCCCTGCACGTTCTGGTCGCCCGTCACGCCGTGGCCGTCGGCAAGCGCGCCCTTGTTGACGCGCGTGCTGATCGCCTTGCAGGCGCGCGCCACGGTCTCGATCAGCAGGCGCAGGTCGGCGTTGATCTTGCCGGCGTGCTGGCGGCGGATGAGGAACTGCGTGAGGGTGACGCGGCGCATGGGGGAATCATTTTACCCGGCGGCCCGCAATCACGCCCCCGGCGAGCATGACGAGCGCCATCGACCAGAACACCGGCGTCATGCCGAGCGCCGCGCCGAGCGCACCCATGGCGAGCGGCAGAACGGTGTGGCTGCCGCTCAGCAAGGTGGTGCGGATGCCGATCACCTCGCCCTGGCGTCCCGGCGGCGAGGCGGCGTAGAGCAGCGACATGATGAACGGCTGCGCGCAGCCCAGTCCGAGGCCGAGCAGGAACGACAGCGCCATCAGCGGCGCGACGCTTTGCGCCAGGGGAAACAGCGCATAGGACGCGCTGGCGATGATCATCGCCGCCGCCACCATCGGCCATTCGCGCACGCGCCGCGCCATCGCCGGCAGCGCCAGGCGCACGGCAAACGTAGCCGCGGAGAAGGTGCCCATGACGATGCCGATGAGCGAGGCCGACAGGCCGATGCGCGTGCCGTAGATGGGCACGACGAAGGCGTACAGGTCCCAGCCCATCGCCATCACCGCGCTCGCGATGAAGGCATTGCGCAGCCGCGGATCGCGCAGCAGGTCGGCCAGGCGGCGCTCGCCGGTTTCCGCCTTCGGCACGGCATGCGCCGGCAGGCGCCGGCGCCGCGCCCACAGCACGGCGGCGGCGAGCGCCGGACACGCGGCGAGCACCAGGAAGGCGAGGCGGTGCCCGAGGCCGTCGATGGCGAAACCGGCGGCGAGCGGTCCGAAGAAGCCGCCCACCGAAAAGCCAAGCGCCAGCCAGGCGAAGCTCGCCGCGCGCAGCTCGGGCGCGGCCAGCGCTCCGACGGCGTTGTTCAGCGCCACGTGCACGAAGAGAAAGCCCGTGCCGATCACCATCGCGGCGACGAACAGCGCGGCGAGGCTCGGCCAGAGCGCCGGCAGCAGGACCCCGCCCGCCACCGCGAGAAGCCCCGCCAGGAGCGGCCCCGCCACGCCGGCGCGGTCGATGCGCCGCCCGGCGTGCACCGCAAGCAGCATCGGCAGCGCGGCGTACAGCGACATCAGCACGCCGACGGTGAGCGGGGTCGCGCCGAAGGCGATGGCGTTGAGCGACACCGTCACGCGGCTGCCGACGAACCCCATGTGCGCGAGCACGGTGAGGACGATGAGCAGCCGGAGCGTCATGCCGCCGCCTGCTGCCTGCCGCGCGCGGTCACCAGCGCGACGCCCAGGCAGGTGACGGCGATGCCGACGAGCGACAGCGCGCTCGGCACCACGCCGAACATCAGGTATTCCAGCACCACCGCGAAGATCGGCGTGAAGTACAGGATGCTGGTCACCTTGGTGGCCTGGCCGTGGCGCATCAGCGTGTGCAGCGCGTTGACCGCGAAGATCGAAGCGAAGATGACGAGGAAGGCGATGGCGCCGAACAGCGGCCAGCCCCATTGCACGCGCGCACCCTCCACGAGAAAGGCGAGCGGCGCGAGGGCGACGAGGGACGCGGCGAACTGCACCCAGGCCGCGCTATACAGGTTCACGGTCGGGCAGAAGACGCGCTGGTAGAGCGTGCCCGCGGTCACGCCGAGCAGGCCCACCGTGACGGCAACGAGCGCGCCGAGCGACATCTCGCGCACGTCGATCTTGTGCCAGACGACGAGCAGCACGCCGGCGAGGCCGAGAGCGACGCCGCTCCACTGCCGCGGCGCGAGCCGCTCGTGCATCCAGCGTCGCGCCGCGGCCGCGGTGAGCAGGGGCTGCGCGGCGAGGATCACCGCGACGATCCCGGCCGAGAGCCCGAGGTATTGCGCGTAGTGCGTTCCGGAGAGCTGGATGGCGTGCATGAGGAGCCCTGCCGCGACCACGTGGCCGAGCTCGCGCGGCGTCTTTGGCCAGGGCGGGCGCAGGACGAGCAGCACCGGAACGAGGCAGGCGAGCCCGACGAGGTAGCGCAGCGAGAGGAAGGTAAACGGCGCGGCGTACTGGATGCCGACCTTGGTGGCGAGATAGCCCGAACCCCAGACGGAGACGAAGTACCAGGCGAGCAGCGTGTCGACCCAGCGCCGCGCGCCGGGAGGGTCTAGGGCCAGAGCGGCAGGCCGGCCAGGCCGGCGGTCTCGGGGTGGCCGGTCATCAGGTTGGCGTTCTGCAGCGCCTGAGCCGATGCGCCCTTGCCCAGGTTGTCGATCGCGCCAAGTGCGACCACCAGGCCCGTGCGCGTGTTCACCGCGTATGACAGGAAGGCGAGATTCGAGCCGGTGGCCCAGCCGGTGTGCGCGCTGCGGCCCTTTGCCAGCGGCACGAGCTTGACGAAGGGCTCGTCCCGGTAAGCGGCCTCGGCGGCGGCGTACAGGCGCTTCGGGTCCGCAGCGCCTTTAGGGTGCGCGTAGCAGGTGGCGAGGATGCCGCGCGTCATCGGCACGAGGTGCGGCGTGAAGGCCACAGTGGCCTTCCTGCCGGCCACCTGAGCCAGCGCCTGCTCGATTTCGGGCACGTGCGGATGCGCTTCCAGGCCGTAGGCGAACAGGTCCTCGTTGGTCTCGGCGTAGCCGAAGTCGCTCGCACCGCCACGGCCGGTGCCGGTGACGCCGCTTTTCGCGTCGATGACGATGCCTTCGGGCTCGATCAGCCCTTCCTTGAGCAAGGGCGCGAGCGCGAGCAGCGCCGCAGCCGGGTAGCAGCCCGGATTGGCGATGCGCGTCGCGCCGCGGATCTTGTCGCGCTGCCCCGGCAGCTCGGTGAGGCCGTAGGTCCAGCCCTCGACGAAGCGATGGTCGCCGCCCACGTCCACGACCTTGATGGCCTTGGCCACCTTCGCCAGTGGCTCGCGCGACTTGCCGGTGGGCAGCGAGGCGAACAGCAGGTCGATGCCCGGAATTCCCTCGGGCACGAACGGCTCGATGACGAGCTTGCCGGCGGCGTGGCCGGCGAGCGCGGGAAAGCGCTGGGCGAGCGCCTGGCCTGCGGTGGATTCGCCGCCGACATAGGCGAGCTCGAATCCGGGGTGGCCGGCGACCAGGCGCAGCAGCTCGCTGCCGCCGTAGCCGCTGACGCCGACGATTCCGATCTTCATGACCGGAATCGTAGCAGGTAGGGTGGAACGGGCGTTACGCCCGGCCGGCGGATCGCGCCTGCAGCGCGGCGATGCGCTCCTCGACCGGCGGGTGCGTCGAGAACAGCGCGGCGAAGCCCGAGGGCTTGTCGGTGATGCCCGCGGCCTTCATCGACTGGGGAAGCGCGCCGGGCTCGAGCCCACCCAGGCGCGCGAGCGCGTTCATCATCGGGCGCGGGTTGCCGAGCAGGTCGGCCGAGGCCGCATCGGCGCGGAACTCGCGCTGGCGCGAGAACCAGGCGACGATGATCGAGGCGAGCACGCCGAACAGGAGCTGGAACACGATGGCGGTGATGTAGAAGCCCGGGCCGACGCCGCGCTCGGTGCGGAAGATCACCTTGTCGACGAAAAAGGCGACCACGCGCGACAGGAAGATCACGAAGGTATTGACCACGCCCTGGATCAGGGTGAGGGTGACCATGTCGCCGTTGGCGACGTGGCCGATCTCGTGGCCGAGCACGGCCTCGACCTCTTCCTTGCTCATCGACTGCACCAGGCCGGTGGACACCGCGACCAGCGAGGAATTGCGGAACGCCCCGGTGGCGAAGGCGTTGGGCGCGCCCTCGTAGACCGCCACTTCCGGCATGCCGATGCCGGCCTTGGCGGCAAGCTGCTTCACCGTCTGCACCAGCCAGTACTCGGTGGTGCCCTCGGTGCCGTCGATGACGCGCGCGCCGGTCGACCACTTCGCCATGGTCTTGGACAGGGCGAGCGAGATGAACGCGCCGCCGAAGCCGATCACCGCGGAGAAGGCGAGCAGGCCCCGGTAGTCGATGCCTTCGGCGGAGAGCCACCGGTCCAGCCCGAGCACGCTGATCACCACCGACAGCAGCAGCAGCACCGCGATGTTGGTGGCCAGAAACAGGACGACGCGCTTCATTTATGATGTCTCCTCATGCAGCTTGCGAACAGGTGCGCAATGGTAGCGGAAGCTGGGGGCGGCAATCGCCGTTTTCAAGCGCTGGCCGCGCTCTGCATCCTGCTCGCCGGCTGCGCCGCAACGCCGCCCGGGGCTTTGCCGAAAGTGGCCAAGTCCTACCACAGCATGCCCGAAGCGCTGCTGCCGCTGACGCCCACGTCGGTTTCCACCACGCTCCCGGAGTACCAGCACGAGCTCGCCGGCCTGCTGCACGCGGCCAATCCGGGACTGGTCTACGAGGGGCCCCCGCCCAACCCGTTGCGCGCGGTC
>JAOUGZ010000010.1 GCA_029865405.1 Betaproteobacteria bacterium | reverse complement strand
CCTCGATGACCAGCACGGCCTCCAGGTAACCGAGCCCCTGGCCGCCGTACTGCTCGGGGATGGTCATGCCCATGAAGCCCGCCTGCGTCAGCTGCTCGACGTTCTTCCATGGATACTGCTCGCTGCGATCGATCTCGGCCGCGCGCGGCGCGAACTCCTTCTGCGCCAGCTTGCGGGCGCTCTGCCGCAGGGCCTTTTGGGTTTCGGTCAGTTCAAACATCGGTGGGGGTCTGGCGCGCCCGGCGCGATGAATCTGGACACTGGTGCGAGACTGTAACAGTCGAGTAGCCGATAGAACGAAAGGAAGAATCATCTGCCCCGCGCGTGTCGGTAGCCGCCGCGCGCTGCGGGGCAAGCGCTCGAACGCCCGGTTTGCGACGGGTTTGGCCGGTCATGAGCGTTCCTTCGGGGGATTCGAGCGTTGCGCAATCGACGTGATGACGTATCTTGCCCGCGCGGGAGCGGGCGGCGCACCCTCGAGCGCCTGCGGCCGCCAACGCGGGGGCCGCTCGCCGCGTTGACTGCGGGACCGCCATGTCATCTGACAAGGGCCAGCATTCGTCCACGGCAATGGGCCCGGCGTTGGTCGGTGGATGCAAGCCGATCGCCCGGCGATCTATCGTCCGCGCAGGCCGCGCGCAAGCCCCCTGTGGCAGTGCGTGCGCCGGCACCTGCCGGAGTTGCGCGCCTCCGGCCGGGTGCGGCGCGCCGTCGAGAACAACGTGCTCGAGCGCTTCCTCGATTGCGGCGACCCGCACCGGGGCTTCGCGCGCATCCGCTGCGGCGGCTGTGGTCATGATCTCCTACTCGCGTTTTCGTGCAAGACGCGCTACTTCTGCCCAAGCTGCCACCAGAAGCGCGTCCTCGCCTGGGCGAGGCTGATCCGCAAGGTCTGCGAAGTCGACCCGCTCGAGTGCCCCAAATGCGGCGCGCAGATGCGCGTGATCGCCCTCATCCAGGACCCGGCCGTCATCGAGCGCATCCTCACCTGGCTCGGTCTCTGGGAGCCGCGACAGCCCGGCGGACCTTCACCGCCTACCGACGGCCCGAGCCTTCCGCTCACCTGCCATCCCGTCCCCGACATCGCCTGAGCCCGCTCCAAGCGGCGCTTGCTGTCTACGCGTTCTCTGAATTTGCCGAAACGCGCCGAAGGGGCGCAGTATTTGCCATAAGGCCCGATTGCATGACTCGCGCGGCCACGTGCATGACCGATTGTGCCAGCCACCCGCTGCTCAGCAGCCCGGATCCGGCAGCAGCCGCCCGCGTCGTGCGGCAAGGACGGGAAGGAAATTCCTATTCCTTGGTCATCATGGCGACGGGGGTCGTGGTGATGCTGATCGTGCTCGCGATCCTGATGCCGATCATCGAGATGAACCAGCTGATCCGCCCCTAGGCGGGGCGGCGGCCCCGCGCCGGCCTACTCGAAGAGCTTGCGCCCCTGCGCGGCGCGCTCGACCGTCGCGACGAGCTTGTCCCGGTCGACGGGCTTGGTCAGAAAATCGACGACGTTCTTCTTCTTCATGAAGTCGACGGCGAGCGCCACGTCGGGAAAGCCGGTGAGGACGACGACCGGCGTGTTCGGGTACTCCTGCAAGAAGTAGTTCACGGCGTCGACGCCGCTCTTGCCGGGCATGCGCACGTCGCAGACGATGACGTCAATGCTGATCGGGTTGTCGGCGAGGATCGCGATGGCCTTGTCCACGTTCTCGGCCTCCAGCACCTCGAAGCGCGAGCCCTTCAGCTGCAGGCGGATGGCGCTGCGCACATCGGCCTCGTCGTCCACTACCAGTGCGTGGTGTTTCATGCGTGCTCCCCTGCTCGGTTGACCACATCTGCGCCCGGGAACCGGATCAGGAACCGGGCCCCGCCGCCCGCGGCGTTCTCGACCCCGATCGTGCCCCGGTATCGGGTCACGATCTGCCGGACAATATAGAGCCCCAGGCCCTCGCCCTCGTCCGGCCCCTTGGTGGTGAAGAACGGGTCGAAGACCCGCTTCAGGTTCTCCGCGGTGATGCCCGGCCCGCTGTCCTGCACGGTCACGCCGACCCAGCCGCCGTCCGCCCTCGTGCGGACGTCGACCCGGCCGCTGCCGGCAATCGCCTGTACGGCGTTGCGCACGACGTTGAAGATCACCTGCTGGACTTCCTCGGCCTTGGCGAGGATGTCCGGGACGGGCCCGGCCTCGATGCGGATCTCCACGGCGTCGGCGCGGATCGCGCGGCGCGCCAGGCGCACCGCGCCCTCGACCGCCGCGTTCACGTTCACCCGCTGCAGGTCGTGGCACGAGCCGGGCTGCGCGTAGCGCGACAGGTTCCGGACGATCTCGGCGATGTCCTTCACGTGGCGCAGGATGTCCAGCCCGTAGGCGTGGCACTGCGCGAGGCTCGGCTCGACCGCGAGGGCCTCGGCCGTGGCGAGAATGGTGTAGAGCGGATTGTTGATCTCGTGCCCGATGCCGCTCACCAGCGTGCCCACCGCGGTCATCTTCTCGGCCTGGATGAGCTGCTCCACGACCCGCTCCTTCTCCAGCTGCGACTCGCGCAGCTCGCGCGTGCGCTCGGCCACCAGTGCCTCGAGCTGCGTCTCGTGCATGCGCAGGCGCTCCTCGATCGCCTTGCGCCTGGTGATGTCGACGACCGTCGCCACCACAGCGCGCCCCGAGGCCGTTTGCGCGGAGCGCAGGCCGATCTCCACGGGAAACCGGCGGCCGTCCCGGTGCTGTCCCTCGAGGTCCCGGCCCGAGCCCATCGGCCGCGGCTGCGGGCGCTGCGTGTAATCCTCGACGTGGCGCCGGTGCGTCGCCGCGTGCTCGACGGGCAGAAGGATCTCGACCGCCTGGCCGAGGAGCTCCTCGATGCGGTAGCCGAACATGTCGGCGAGCGTGCGGTTGGCGAAGCGGATCCCGCCACGCTCGTCCACGACGACGATGCCCGAGGGCGCCGCGTGCAGCGCCATCTCGTAGAGCTCGGTTCGCGCGTCGATCTCCGGTGTCATCGGCTGTCGTGGTCGCGCGTCACGCGCGGCTGGCATTGTGTGCGGCGACCGGGCGGCGGCGCAAGCGCCGCGCCGGCGCGCCGCGTGTCACCCATGTGTCACTGGCGCCTGATAAGAGTAGGCAGCATGAACGGCGCTTCCCGCCGGCGGCTTGGCGGCTTCGATTACTTCGTCCTGGCGGGGGCGCTGGTCAACGCGCTGGTGATCGCCTGCCTGGTCGGGTTCTGGCTGCGCGCCGGCTAGGCGCGCCGGCGCGCATCGGAAGAGGAGGAGACGAGGTGACGCTGAGCATCGAACCGGCTGCGTCGCGGCCCGAGCCACTGCCGCGCTATCGCGAGCTCCTGCTCGCGGTCGATTCCTCGGATCACGCCAACCGCGGCGTGCAGGACGGCGTCGCGCTCGCGCGCGCCTGGGGCGCCGGCGTCACCGCGACGCACGTGTACGCGGCGCGGCTGCACGACCTGCGGTTCCGGCAGATGGAAGGCGGGCTACCGGAGCGCTTCCGGGCCGAGCAGGAGCTCGAGCGCCAGCGCGACGTGCACAACGATCTCATCACGCGCGGCCTGTCCATCATCTCCGACTCCTACCTCGATCAGGTGGAGCGCGCGGGCGGCGCGGCCGGGGTGCGCGTGGCGCGCCGTGCGCTGGAGGGCAAGAACTACCGCGAGCTCTCCAGGGAGGCCAACAGCGGTCGCTACGACCTGCTGGTTCTCGGCGCCCTCGGCCTGGGGGCGGTTCCCGGGTCGCAGCTCGGGACGGTGTGCGAGCGCGTGGTGCGCCGGTCCGCGATCGACGCGCTGGTCATCAAGTCGCCGGGCCGCGCCGTTTCGGAAGGTCCGATCGCCGTGGCGATCGACGGCTCGCCGCGGGCCTACGGCGGACTGATGACCGCCCTGGCGCTCGCCCAGGAGTGGCGGGTGCCGCTTCACGTGCTCTCGGCGTTCGACCCGTATTACCACTACGTCGCCTTCAACCGCATTGCCGGCGTGCTCTCGGAAGAGGCCAGGCGCGTGTTCCGATTCAAGGAGCAGGAGCGGCTGCACGAGGAAATCATCGATTCGGGCCTTGCCAGGATCTACGAGGGCCACCTGCAGGTCGCGCGGAATATCGCGGCCGACTACGCGGCCGCCGTGCACACCAGGCTGCTCGACGGCAAGCCGCACGAGGCCATCGGGCTCTGCCTGCGCGAGTTGCAGCCCTCGCTCCTCGTGATCGGCAGGCTCGGCATCCACGCCGACGACGGGCTCGACATCGGCGGCACGGCCGAGAACCTGCTGCGCACCGCGCCCTGCGCAGTACTGCTCAGCGAGCGCCAGTTCACGCCCCAGGTCGAGCGGCTTGCCGAGGTCAGCGTGTCCTGGACGAGGGAAGCCGAGGAGCGCCTGCAGCGCGCGCCGAGCTTCGTGCAGCCGATGGCGCGCATGGGCATCCTGCGCTACGCGCAGGAGCGTGGCCACACGGTGGTCACCGCGCGACTCGTCGAGGAGGCTACGGCATCGCTCATGCCCGCACGCGCGGCGCAGGCGATGGCGGAAATCGTCGCCGCACACGACGCGGGCGAGCTGCACCGGGCGGAGGTGCGCGACGCGCCCGAGTGGTCGGGGGCTGCGCGCGAGCGCCTGGAAGCGGTCGGCGACGCTTCGCTGCGGGAAAACCTGCGCCTGCGCTCGGAAAAGAGGGCGCGCAGCCTGCGCGCGGCGCAGGTCGCCCCCGAGCACGTGGATGACGTCTCGCGGGCGGCCGGCAGCCTGCACTGGGAAGCTGCCGCCCTGGCACGCCTCTCGCGCGTGCCCGAGGGGTTCATGCGGGAGGCCGCGCGCGAGCGCATCGAAAGCGAGGCGCGACGCTCGGCCGCGGCGGTCGTGACGCTCGAGCTCGCCGAGGCGGGCCTCGCGGTCGCGCGCGAGGCGATGGCGGAACAGGCCGGGCGCGAGCCGCCCGGTATGCCGAAGGCTAGCAAGTGCCCGTTCGCCTCCATGACCCGGCAGGCGCCGCCGCCCGAGGCGAGCGCGGTGGCCGCCCAGTGGACGCTCGAGGGGACTGCCCGGCTGCAATCGGTGCCCGAGGGGTTCTGTCGCACGATGACCGAGCGCGCGGTCAACGCGCTCGCCCGGCAGAACAGCCTCGCGCGGATCGACGCGGACTTCGTGCAGCAGATCCTCGCGATCTTCGAGAAAGGCTCGCGCGCCGCCCCCGCGACGATGCCTTGGGCGGACGAGGCGCGCGCGCGCCTCGAGCGGGCACCCGAGGCGGTCCGCGGCATGCTGGTGAAGGAAATCGAAAGCTGGGCGCGGCGTAACGGCCTGGACACGGTGGACGGCGGCGTGGTCGAGGCCGTAAAGAGCGAGTGGCAGGCGAGCGGCGCGTTTCATCTGGATCCGGGAGACCCGCGCCGTGTCGCCTGAGGATCGTGCGGCGCCGGCGCTCTCCCTGCTCGCGGTCAACATCACGCGACGCTGCAACCTCGCGTGCGCGCACTGCTACCTGGACGCGACCACGCTCGCCCAGGGCGACGAGGACGAGCTCGGCACCGAGGAGGTGAAGGGGCTGCTCGACGACGTCGCGAGCCTCGGGCACGGAACGATGGTGGTGCTCACGGGAGGCGAGCCGCTGGTGCGCGACGACCTCGATGCGCTGATCCGCCATGGCGCCGCGCGCGGACTGCCGATGGTGGTCGGCACCAACGGCATGCTGCTCGACGAAGAGCGCGTGCGTGCGCTGCGGGCCGCGGGCGCGCTCGGGCTCGGCATCAGCCTCGACTCGCTGGACGCGGACCGGCACGACCGCTTTCGCGGGCGCGACGGGGCCTGGGCAAGGACCCTGGCGGGCATCGAGTGCTGCCGGCGGCTCGGCATGGACTTCCAGCTGCATTTCTCCGTGACGGACGAAAACGCCGAGGAGCTGCCGGCGATGGCCGAGTTCGCGCGCAGCTGCGGCGCGCGTGCGCTCAACGTGTTCTTCCTCGTGTGCGTGGGCCGCGCGCGGACGGTGAGCGCGCTGACCCCGCACCGCTACGAGGCGCTGCTCGCGCAGCTGATCGGCCTGCAGTCGGCGTACCCGGGTCTCATCGTGCGCCCGCGTTGCGCGCCGCACGTGAAACGCGTCGCGTACCAGTTGCGGCCGCAGCAGGACCTCAACCGCATCAGCGGGCGCGAGGGCGACGGCTGCATCGCAGGCCTGCACTATGCGCGCGTCAACCATCGCGGCGGGGTCACGGCCTGCCCGTATATCGAAGAGGAG
Organism: Betaproteobacteria bacterium; assembly: GCA_029865405.1. Next base: position 12,619 of record JAOUGZ010000010.1, on the reverse strand, counting down.
CTCGGCACCCTGCGCACGCACAGGCTGTCCACCCTCTGGTCGGATGCGGAGGCGTTCGTGCGGCTGCGCGAGCCCGCGCTGCGGGGCAAGTGCGGGGTGTGCGAGTATCGCAAGCTGTGCGGCGGCTGCCGGGCGCGTCCGCTTGCGCGCGGCGGCGGCCTGATGGACGCCGACCCCCTGTGCGCGTACCGCCCGCGGGGCGGCGAGGCCATCGAGCCGCTTGCCCCGGTGCAGGGCGCCGCCCCCGCGTGGGCCGTGGATGCCGAGCAGCGCCTGGCGCGCGTACCGGTGTTCCTGCGCACGCTCGTCAGGAAGCGCGCCGAGGCCTACGTCGGGGGCCTCGGCGAATCCGAGGTGACCACGCGGCACCTCTCGGAGATGGTGGCCGCCCGGTTCGGCGCGGGCGCCGCACCCGGGCGCAGGGCGCAATGAGCGCGCTCGACGCACTGGTCGTCGGCGGCGGGATCTCCGGCCTCGCCACGGCGCACGGCCTGGCGCGCGCCGGGCTCGATGTCGAGTTGTGGGAAGGTGCGCTACGCGTAGGCGGAAAGATTCACACCGTCGAGCGCGACGGCTATCTCCTGGAAAGCGCCGCCACCATGGTGGTGAATTTTCGCGGTGCGCTGGACGGGTTCCTCCGCGGCGCGCAGCTCGACACGAAAAGGCGGGGGCGCGGGCCGGTGTCGGCGCGCTATGTGCTCGATGCGGATCGGCTGGTCGCGGCGCCCACGGGGGTGGGCGAGCTGCTGCGCACGCGGCTGCTGAGCGGCGGAGCCAAGCTCAGGATGCTGGCGGAGCCCTTCGCGCCGCGGGGCCGCGACCGGCACGAGTCGGTGGCGGCCTTCGTCACGCGCCGCCTCGGCCGCGAGCTGCTCGACAAGTTGTTCGACCCCTACGTCGCGGGACCCCTTGCGAGCGACGCTGCGCTCGCGGAAGCGCGCGCCACGTTGCCCAGGCTCGTCGCGCTGGAGAAGCGCTATGGGAGCCTTGCGCTGGGCGCGCTGTGCGCCCGGCTGGCCGGGCGCGGCAGCGCGGCGCGGCCGGAGGTGTTTTCGTTTTCGGGCGGCATGGCGACGTTGACCGAGCACCTCGCCCGCGAAGGCGGCTTCCGGGTCCGCCGCGGCGTGCCGGTGCGCGAAGCCTGGCCCGAGCGCGGCGGCTGGCGCGTGCGCGGCGGGCCCGCGGACGCGCCGCGCGACACGTCGTGCAGGCACCTCGTGGTCAGCGCGCCGCCGCAGGCGGCCGCCGAGATCCTGCGCGACGTGGATGCGGCCCTCGCCCGGCTACTCGCCTCGGTCCGCTTCGCGCCGATCAAGGTCGTGCATACAGGCTTCGAGCGCTCACGCATCGGCCACGCGCTGAACGGCAGCGGGTTTCTGGTGCCCTCGGGCAGCGCGTTTGCCGCCAACGGATGCCTGTGGGTGTCGCGGCTCTTCTCCGGGTGCGCACCACAGGATCGCGTCTTGCTGACGAGCTACCTGGGCGGCTCGCGCAACCCGGGGGCCGCAGCCTGGGACGACGCGCGCAGTTCGGGCGAAGTCATGCGCATGCTGCACGCGTTGCTAGCGGCGCGTGGCGAGCCCGACGTGCTGCACGTCGAGACCCACGAGCGTGCGCTGCCGCTCTATCACGGAGCCTACTCGGCGACGCTCGCCGCGATGGACGAGCGGCTCGGGCATCTGCCCGGACTGCACCTGGAAGGCAATTACCGGGGCGGCGTTTCGGTGCGCGACCGGGTCGCGTGCGCGCAGAGCGCGGCGGCGCGGATCGCGCGCCAGATCACGGCGGCGCGGCGACCCAGGGGCGCGAATCCCGGCTTGTCCGGCGCTGCGGTTCCCGCCGCACAGGCCGCCCTGCCCATCCCATGAGCCGCGCGCATCACAAAAAGGAGAGGCTCGCTGAGTCCGCCCGCAGGAGATTTTGGCCGGCGGGGCTTTTCCTGGCAGTGCTCGCGCTGCTGGTACTCGTCTCGGCGGCCGCCGACTGGCATTCGCGCCAGGTATCGCTGCCGCGGTACTGCAGCGAGCCGGAAGTCGCGCTTGCGCGACTCGAGGCGCTGCATTCCGGAGAGGACCGGCTGCTCGCCGAGTCCCGGCGCCAGTACATGGTTGCCGCGAAGCTCGAATTCCTCGTGCCGCGCGCGTCCGGCGAGTCTGCCGGAGCCTACCGCCTGCGGTTGCGCGACGAACTGCGAAAGCAATGTCGCGATAGTGGATTTTTGGGTTTAAATTCCCTAATTTTTAAGATATCTTGACATACATCAAAACTTTGATCACGTCAGGACGCATACAGGCGCATTGGTGCTCGTTTACCGCGTAGGCGTGTTCAAACATGGCCAGTCAAATGAGATTTACTATTAATTCGTCAGGACTGATCGCCATTGGCTTCCTCCTGCTCGCGCTGACCGGGTGTGGAGCCGACGAGGGGACCAATCCGCTCCCGGCCGCAGCCTCGACTCCGGGTACCGGCTCAGGAGGTACGACGACGCCACCTTCTGGCGGTGGCACGGGAGGAACGGGGGGCACGGGAGGAACGGGAGGAACCGGGGGCGGCACGACCACCCCGCCGCCCGATGCCACGTCGATCGTGCGCAGCTGGTACGGCGTGCAAGCGAACATCCTGCAGCCCTATTGCGTGGGATGCCATCAAGGGGCCTCAGCGCCGGCTGGCCTGTCCTGGGAGGTTGGGCAATACGACGCGATCGTGACGAACGGCCGGTTAAGCACGGAGATCACCACGCTGCGCGAGGTCAATCCGAACAACCCGGACGTGAGCTACCTCATGTGGAAGCTGCGCGGGCAGGGTCCCAGCGGCCAGCCGATCGTCGGGGTGCGCATGCCCGCGACCGGCATCCCGCTCGATCCGGCGCTGATCAGCGTCGTGGAGCAGTGGATCGCGAACGGCGCACCGCTCGGGGACCCGGCCGATGCAACGGCGGGCGGGGGTACCGGCACTCCGGGCTTCCCGGTCGGCTCGTGGATGCACGTCTGGAGCAATACGCTGCAGGTGTGCACGCTGTGCCACAGCACGACGCCCTCGAGCGATCGCTGCGGCGTGGAATTCGAGTGCCCGCCCAAGGGCGTGGTGCTCACTTCCGACAACTACAACGGCGTAGTGGACGGCAGCGTGGTGCGGGCGGGCGACCTCAATGGCAGCAAGCTGTGGGACCGCGTGACCGACACCGATCCGCGCAAGCGCATGCCGTTCGGACTGCCTCCGCTTTCCGCGGAGCAGCTCACCATCATCCAGAACTGGATTCTCGACGGCGCGCCGTTCTGCCCGGCGGGCGAGCCGCTCGACGCGTGCACCCCGTGAGCGTGCCGACGGTGAGGTTCGCGCCGGGCTTGTCGGCGCCCGCAGTGCTGGCGGCGATGCTCGCGGCGCTGTCGCTCGTGCCCGGCGCTGCCGGGGCCAAGGGTGACAAGGTGGACGTCGAGGCGCTGCAAGCCAAGGTCGACGGCCTGGCGCGCAGAGCGCAGCTGGAGCGCGGCCGGAAGGTCTATTTCCAGGCCTGCTCGCCGTGTCACGGCATCCGAGGCGACGGCAAGGGACCCGCCGCGGCCGGCTTCGATCCCGCGCCCCGCAATTTCCGGCGCGGGGTCTACAAGTTCCGCTCCACGGTGAGCGGCATGCTGCCGCTCGACCGGGATCTCGAGCGCACCGTACGCGAGGGCCTGGCAGGCACCGAGATGCCGCGCTGGAAGGGCGTGCTCGCGGAGAACGACATCATGGCGGTGGTGCAGTACGTGAAGACGTTCTCGCCCTACTTCGACGACCCGAAGTCGCTGCCGCTGCCCGACGACATCGTGAAGGTTCCCGAGAAGCGCCCCTTTGAGCCCAGCCTCGCGTCCATCGCCGCAGGCCGCCAGATCTTCATCAAGCAGGACTGCGTGAAGTGCCACGGCGAAGAGGGGCGCGGCGACGGCCGGGAGGCCGACAAGCTGAAGGACGACTGGGAGGTGCCCATCCGTCCGGCCAACCTGGCGCTCCAGCATTTCAAGAACGGCAAGGGCGATCGCGACATCTTCCGGGTATTCACCACGGGCCTGAACGGCACGCCGATGCCCGCGTTCGACGAGCTGAACGACGAGCAGCGCTGGCAGCTCGTCGATTACATCAAGTCGCTGGAGCGCAAGGGCTGGTTCTACTGGCTGCTCGTCGAGAACCCGAACCAGGTCCGGCACCCGCGACCCCTCGTCAAGCCGAAGGAGAAGAAGTGACGGGGCGGATACAGCGACTCGCGGCGCTGGCGGCTCTGCTGCTCGCCACCGGCTGCGGCGCCGGCTCTGGCGAGGGGCTCGATGCGACCGGCAATCTGCTGAGTCAATCGCAGCCCGCCGGGACGGGCGGCGGCGGTGGCGGCGGGGAAGGCGGCGCGAGCGGCAACCCGAACGCGACGCTCGCGTGGGTGCAGGGCAACGTCTTCGGCGGCGTGTGCAGTCAGTGTCACATCGGGGGGAGCGGCGCGCCGTTCGGTGTCGACTGGAGCACGTCGGCAAACACCTGCGCGAACGTGGGGCGCGCAAGCGGCGAGAAACCGGAACTCAACGAAATCACGGCCGGCAATCCGGCCACCAGCTACGTCATCTGGAAGGTCGAAGGCCAGGGTCCGAACGGCGAGGCGATTGTTCTGGGTCGCATGCCGCTCAACAACGCGCCGCTGACGCCCGACACGATCCAGAACATGAAGGACTGGATCGCGGACGGCGTTCCGGGCTGCTGACGTTTCGGCGCGAAGAATCAAGAACAGCTCGACTGGCAACAAGCGCAAGGGAGCAGGGGAAAGACGATGCGGCAAACGCGGGAAGGAGCATTGCGATCCGCAATCCGGCTGGTCGGTGCGCTGAGCGCCGGCCTTGCGATCACCGCCGGTAGCTCCCCGACCGCCCACGCCGAGCCCTATCTGGCGATCCAGGAAGGCTACAAGTGCTCCAAGTGCCACGTGAACATGACCGGCGGCGGCAAGCGCACGGATTTCGCCAACGTCTACGTGCAGACACGGCTGACCGCCACGTTCCTGGACTGGCGGCGCATCGGCGCGAGCGAGGAGGCCAGCGACGACGAGAAGAACCCGCTCAAGGCGGACTCCCAGAGCAGCTTCTTCAGCGGTCGGGTGAACGACTTCATCGCCCTCGGCGGCGATTTCCGGGTGCTCTTCGAGCGCAACAAGCCTCCGTCGACGGCGGCGACCGAGACCTTCAACCAGCGCAAGCACAACCTCTATCTGGAAATCAACCTGATTCCGGATCGCGTCACCTTCTATCAGACGCTCGCCGAGGGCGGCGATGCGCGGGAAATCATGGGTTTGCTGAAGGGGGAACTGCTCGGCGAGCCCTACTACGTGAAGGCGGGGCAGTTCTTTCTTCCCTTCGGGCTGCGCCTGCAGGATGACACCGCGTTCACGCGCTCGGCCACCGGCTTTACCTACGGCACCACGGACGTTGGCATCGAGACGGGCTACGAGCCGGGGCCCTGGGCGCTGCACCTGGCGTACACCAACGGAACCGGCTCATCCATCGAGACCAACCGCGCCAAGCGCGTCACCGGGTCCCTGGCGTACGTACACACGATGTTCCGGCTGGGCGGCTCCTACTCGACGAACAAGGACGCGCAGAAGGTCCGGACCCAGATTGCCAGCCTGCACGGCGGTGTGCAGCTCGGGCGCGTCGGCCTGCTGGCGGAAGGGGGCTACATCGAGAATCCCACCACCGAGCAGCGCTTCGCGATCGCGGAGATCAACTTCCTCGTCCGGCGCGGCCACAACCTCAAGTTCACCTACGACTACTACGACCCGTCGATCGCCGTCTTCGAGAACGCGCGCGAGCGCTACAGCGTCGTCTACGAGCCGTTCCTGAACCAGTTCACGCAGGTGCGCCTGGGCGTGCGCGAGAACCGCGGCATTCCGCAGAACGCGGGACAGAACGCGCTGCTGGCGTTCGGCGAGCTGCACCTGTTCTTCTGAGGCCCGCGCACAAGGAGCCCGCGCCGATGTTCGAAGCGATTCCTCCCACCCCGCCGACGCAGGCCGACACGGCCACCGCCGCGCGGCTGGTGGAGTTCTCCTCGGACGCCGCGCTCGTCATCGACGACCGGCAGTGCGTGTCCGCCTGGAACCGCGTCGCCGAGCAGTTGTTCGGCTATGCGCGCGACGAGGCGCTCGGCCGGCCCTGCGCCGAGATCCTGCAGGCGGTCCTGCCCGGCGGCGAGCCGCAGTGCGTGCCGGCATGCCAGGTCTTCCAGTGCTTTCGCGACTGCCGCCCGCAGGGCGTGGCCCGCTGCCGCGTGCGCCACAAGGATGGCGGCTGGGTGGAGGTGAGCTATCACTCGATCGTGCTGCCGCAGGCGCAGGGCCTGTCGTGCGGCGCGCCCGTTGCCATCGTGTTCCTGCGCGAGCGGGACGCGCAACAGGTGCGCGCGCCGCTCGGCGGCGTGCTGCAGATCTTCACGCTCGGCAAGTTCGGCCTGGTCGCCGGCGGGCGCGGCGTCGAGGTGGAGAAGTGGAAGCGGCGCCAGGCAGTGACGCTGCTCAAGTTCCTCGTGACCCAGCTCGATCGCCCGGTGCACCGCGAGCGCATCCTGGATTGTCTGTGGCCCGAGGTGGACGAGGCGCGCGGCTGGGGCCGCCTCAAGGTGACGATGTACTACCTGCGGGAGCAGCTGCGCGCCGCGGGCGCGGGCGAGGACGCCCTCCAGACCGTCGGTAACGCCTACCTGCTCAAGCGCGACGCGGTGTGGGTGGACGCCGAGAGCTTCGAGAAAAGCGTCTCGGCAGGCCGCGCGCTGCAGGCCAAGGGGCAGGGCGCGGAGGCCCTGCGCCGCTATGAGGAGGCGCAGCTGCTCTACCGGGGCGCCTATCTCGAGCAGGACTCGCTGGCCGACTGGTGCGCCGAGGAGCGCGAGCGCCTCGGCGAGATCTACATGGACATGCTGACGCGCAAGGCGGAGTGCCACGCCGAGCGCGGGGAGTTCGCCGAGGCCGTGCTCGTGTGCCGCAAGGGTCTGGTGCACGACCCGTGCCGCGAGAGCTTCCATCGCGACCTGATGGATTACCTCGCGCGCCTCGGGCGCCGGGACTGGGCGGTCGCCCAGTATCGCCACTGCCGTGAGGTACTCGGGCGCGAGTTCGGCGCGGAGCCGATGCCCGAGACCCAGCGCCTGTACCGGGAAATCCTCGCGCAGGAGCGCGCCGAGAGCGGCGCGCCGTCGGCGCCGGTCATCGAGCTCAAGCCGGCGTCCTCGCGGGGCTGAGCTTAGTCACCCGCGTTCCCGCGCGGGCCGTGTTACCAGACTGTCACTGCGGCGTGTTACTTGAGAGCCGCCATGCCCAACGCCCCAACCGCCCAAGGCCTGCCGCCATGGTGAGGTCGCAGACCACGCAGTCGTTCGTCGCGCGCATCTGGCTGGAGCGCGACGCCGGCAAGGAGGCGAACTGGCGCGGGCACGTGCAGCACGTGCAGGGCGGCGAGGAGCTCTATTTCCAGAGCTTCGCCGAGGTGTGCGAATTCCTGGAGCGGGTGAGCGGCGTGTCCGCGGCCTGCCTGGACATGGCAGCGCCGCGGCCGGTGGCCGTCCCGCCGGGCGGCGACACCGGCGGCCGCAAGCGCAAGGCGGGCGGGTGAGGCGCGAGTCGAACTGGGGCGCGTGGCTGTTCTTCGTCACGCTGGCCGTCGTCCTGATCTTCTTCTGGTGGCTCCTCATCTACACCGGCGGCGTTTCGGGACACCACGGCTGACGGGAAGGACGCGCGCCATGAGCCTGCCGAGCGGCGATTTGCGGGGATGGGTCCTGCGCGGCCTGGTGCCGGTGCTCCTCGTCGCGCTGCTCGTGGCGATCGGCGCCGGCCTGCCCGGCGCGGGCGCCGCCGAGGCGCTCGCCGCGGAGCAGGGCGCGGCGACCGAGGCTCCGGCCGAGGCCAAGACGCCGGCCGACGCGGGCGCACCCAAGCTCAAGCGCGCGGACTACCCGCGCCTGGGCGTGAGCAGCCGCACCGTGGTCTGGATCATCGCGCAGATGCACCTCTTCTTCGGCGCGCTGGTGCTCGCGGTGCCGATCTTCGTGCTCGTCATCGAGCTGATCGGCTTCAGGACCGGCGACGATCGCTACGACGACATGGCGCACGAGTTCATGAAGGTGAGCCTGACCGCGTACGCCATCACGGCGCTGTTCGGCGGCGCGCTCGCGCTCGCGCTGTTCCTGCTCTACCCGCAGTTCATGGGCTACCTGATGCGGGTGTTCGGATCGCAGGTGCTCGTCTACGCGGTGCTGTTCTTCCTCGAGAGCCTGTTCCTCTACGTCTACTACTACGGCTGGGACGCGCTGCGCTACGGCAACCGCAAGTGGGTGCATCTCACCCTGGGGCTGATGCTGAACGCGGTGGGCACCACGCTGCTCGTGGTGGCGAACTCGTGGACCACCTTCATGATGGCGCCCTCGGGCGTCGACCCGGCGAGCGGCGCGGTCACCGGCAGCATCTGGGAGATCATGAAGGGGCCGCTGTGGAACCCGCTCAACCTGCACCGGTTCCTCGCCAACATCGCCTTCGGCGGCGCGGTGGTCGGCGCCTACGCGGCGTTCAAGTTCCTCGCGGCCAGGACCGCGGCCGAGAAGGCCCACTACGACTGGATGGGCTATACCTCGAACTTCACGGCGATCCTCGCGTTCCTGCCGCTGCCCTTCGCCGGCTACTGGATGATGGCCGAGGTCTACGCCTACTCGCAGCAGATGGGCATCCTCGCGATGGGCGGCATCCTCGCGTGGCTGTTCGTGATCCAGGCGGTGCTCATCTGCACCATCCTGCTCGCGGGCAACTACTACCTGTGGACCGGGATGTCGCGCACCGAGGGCGGCGAGCGCTACCGCTGGATGGTCAAGTACATAGCGATCATCCTGGTGCTCGGCTTCCTGGTATGGGTCACGCCGCATAACGTGATCTACACGGGCGCCGAGGTCGCGCGCCTGGGCGGCGGCAACCACCCGGTGCTCGGGCCGCTCGGCATCATGCCGGCGAAGAACATCGCCGTGTTCCTGATGCTCATCTACACGTTCCTGTCGTTCCAGCTCTACCGGCGCGCCGACAAGGTGATCACGGTCGAGTGGCGCGACTGGGGCAACGCGCTGTTGATCGCGATCTACATCGTGGCGAGCGCGAACGTCATCTTCGCCGGCGTGTACTACGGCTACTTCACCAACACCGTGTACAAGGTGGGCTCGAGCGTCATCCAGGTGATGTCCACGGTCGTCGTGATCGTGAGCGGCGTGGTGATCGACACCCTGATGTTCAAGGGCGCGAAGACCCTGCCCGTGTACTGGGGCAAGGTGCCGGAGCGCTCGCAGTACGCGCTGTTTGCGCTGCCGATCGCCTTCACCTGGCTGATGGCCCTGATGGGCTACATCCGCTCCTCGGTGCGCACGCACTGGCACGTCTACACGGTGATGAAGGACAACTCACCGGACAACTTCATCCCGCCGCTCGCGACGGTGGGCAACGTGGTCACGGGCGCGACGCTGCTGTTCCTCGTGTTCCTGTTGTTCATCTTCTGGATCGCCAACCTGAGCGGCACCCGGCAGGTCCCGCCCGCTCCCGCGCCGCGCGCGGCGCGGGCCGAGGCGGCGGCATGACGGCGCTCGCACGGCCGCTCGCGTTCAGCATCGTCCTGATCCTGGCGTTCGCCGCGGTGACCTACGTATTGCCGCAGATGAGGGGCGAGGCGCCGGAAGACAAGGAGGTGAACCTCGGCGAGCTCACTGTGGAGAGCTATGCCGCCCTCGGCCAGGAGTTGTATGACGGCAAGGGGACGTGCGCGCTCTGCCACAACAAGCTGGGCCGGGCGCCCGACTTGCTCACCTACGACGTCGTGAAGACCTCGCTCGAGCGCGTCGCGGAGGCGGGCTACAAGGGCCAGGCGAAGGACGCGGAGGGCTACCTGCGCGAGTCTCTGGTGGCGCCGAGCGCCTACGTCGTGAGGGGCTTCGGCAAGAAGGGCAGCGACGACACCGAGTCGCCCATGCCGGCGGTGGACCAGCCGCCGATCCAGCTCTCCGAGATCGAGATCGGCGCCGTGATCGCCTACCTGCAGAAGAAGGACGGCAACCCGGTCACGGTCGCCTTGCCGAAGGAAGCGCCCGCGGCCCGCAAGCCCGAGGCCGGCGCCGCGCCGGCGAGCGCGCAGACCGCCGAAGCCGCCCTCGCGAAGTTCGGCTGCGCCGCCTGCCACTCGGTCCTCGCGACCCAGTCGCCCGTCGGCCCGAGCCTCACCGACGTCGGCAAGCGCCTGAGCGTCGAGCAGATCCGCACCAGCATCGTCGATCCCAAGGCGGTCATCGCGCAGGGCTTCCCGCCGATCATGCCCGAATTCCCGCACATGACGCTGACGGAGCTCGACCTGCTGGTGCGCTTCCTCGCGCAGCAGAAAGGGTCGGTGAAGTGAAACTGCGGGTCCCGGCGTTCGCGCAGGCGGTGCTGGTGCTGGTCGGCGCCTGGCTGGTCTTCAGCCTGGCCGTGCCGCCGTTCATGCCGCGTTCCCTGATGCTCGCCTACATGATCATCGTATTCGTCGGCGTGATCCTGTACTTCTCCAGCGACGAGGCCCGCTGGCGCGAGTTCAAGGCGCCGATCGCCGCGACCCTGCGCAACGACGACACCTGGCTGCTGCGCTGGGCGCTGCTGCTCGGGCTGCCGCTCGTGCCGGGAGCCGTGGTCTACGACGCGCTGAAGCCCTCGCGCGAGACCCCGCTCGAGCTGCGCCAGGTGCACCCGTCGCCGCCCGCGGGCATCCGGGTCTACGGCAAGTCCTACGACCTCGCGAAGCTCGAGAACCCGGTGCGCATGAACGTGCTCAAGCTGCTCGGGACGGACGCGGACGCGGCCTGGAAGGCTTACCGCGACGCGGCGCAGGCGGGCAGCCAGGTCTACTACCAGAACTGCTTCTACTGCCACGGCGATCTGCTGAACGGCAAGGGGCACTTCGCCAGGGGCCTCGATCCGCTGCCCACCGACTTCAGCGACGTCGGCACGATCGCGCAGCTGCAGGAGTCGTTCCTTTTCTGGCGCATCACGACCGGCGGGCCGGGGCTGCCCGAGGGCGGCATGCCCTGGAACTCGGCGATGCCGGTCTGGCACGAGATGCTCTCCGAGGAAGAGGTGTGGAACGTGATCACCTTCCTCTTCGATTACGTGGGGCAGGTGCCGCGCATGTGGGATCCGGGCATCTCCAAGGCGGTGACCACCATGAAGGACCAGATCGCGGCGCAGCGCGCCAAGATGGACAGCAAGGCCATCTACCAGTTGCGCTGCGCGGTATGCCACGGCGAGAGCGGCGCGGGCGACGGCCCGGCGGCGGATTTCCTGTCTCCGCGGCCGCGCGATTTCACCGGCGGGCTGTGGAAATACAAGACCTCGCCGGGCGACCTGCCGCCGCGCGACGCCGACCTGATCGAGACGATCCGCGCGGGCCTTCCCGGCACGAGCATGCCGGGGTGGTCCGAGGTGCTCACCGACCAGCAGATCGCGGGTCTCGTGACGCTGCTCAAGCAGTTCGACACCTCGGGGTTCTGGGCGCCGAAGGACGCGAAGAACGAGGACTTCGATTCGGCGGGCCGCTACCTCAAGGCCGACGCGCGGGCGATCACGCAGGCCGAGCCCACGGACGGCCAGGTGGCCTACTCGCCGGAGTCGGCGCAAAAGGGCAAGGCGGTGTTCGAGGAGAACTGCCGCAAGTGCCACGGCGAGACGGGCCGCGGCGACATCACCTCCGGCAAGCTGCTCGAGGACGACTGGGGCGAGCGCGTATGGCCGCGCGACCTCACCAAGCCCTGGACCTGGCGCGACACCGAGGCCGCGTCGGAGGCCGAGCGGGCCGAGCGCAGGGACGCGCGGCGCGACGAGACCCTCCGCAACATCTACCGGCGCGTGTCGATCGGCATCCGCGGCACGCCGATGCCCGCGCACCGCGCGACGCAGGAGGGCGAGAAGGACGCGATCGCGCCCGAGGACCGCTGGCACGTCGCGAACTACGTCTACTCGCTGCGCGAGGAGAGCACCTGGCCGGGAGAGCGCAAGGTGCTCGAGGCGCTCGAGGTGAGCGGCGAGCTGCCCGCCGACCCGGACGATCCCGCCTGGGCGCAGGCCCTGCCCAGCACCTTCCGCCTCGTGCCCAACATCGTCAAGGAAGAGCGCCTGTTCACCCCGTTGAACGACGCGATCACCGTGCGCGCGGTGTACAACGCGCGCGAGATCGCCTTCCTGCTTGAAGTGAACGATCGCACCGAGAGCCGCCCGGGGGGCGACGTGGTGTCGCGGCTGCCCCGCAAGAGCGAGAAGTTCTTCCCGGACGCCGTGGCGATCCAGTTCCCGAAGGAGGGCGCCTACGGCACCGCGCCGGTGCAAAAGCCCCTGTATCGCCACGGGGATGCGGCGCACCCCACCACCATCTGGTACTGGAGCGCGGGCTCGGTCGAGCCCCGCGTCGCACCGGCTGCGGCGCTGTTCGACGCTACCGGGCCGGACGCGAAGCTCGTGCGGCGCGCGGACGCCGGGGATCTCGGCGCGAGCGGCCAATGGAAGCAGGGGCGCTGGCGCGTGCTCATGAAGCGCCCGCGCGGCGAGCTTTCCCGGCTGCCG
>JAOUGZ010000287.1 GCA_029865405.1 Betaproteobacteria bacterium | reverse complement strand
CATGCACCGAACGCGCCGGCGGACGTCAAGGCGGTCCATGGTGTGCAGTAGGAGTGGCGGCCGAATCCGGCCCCCGATGCAAGGAAGGCTAATGGGCAGTCAACGATGAATATCGAGAAATCGCTGCTGGCTGCGCTGCTCGTTGCGTCGGGCCTCGCGTTCAGCGTTGCCGCGTCCGCCCAGGCTGCCGCCGCCGAATCGCCCGCCGCAGGCCAGGGAATCCATTACAGCGAGCAAGGCGCCGACACCTGCCTGACGTGCCACACCGAGGAGTGGCCGTATCCGATCTTCCCGATCTTCAAGACCAAGCATGCCAACCGCGCCGACCCGCGCACGCCCTTTGCGGGATTGCAGTGCGAGGCCTGCCACGGCCCCGGCGCCAACCACGCCGGCACGGCCAACAAGGAGGCGATCAACAGCTTCAAGGAGACTTCCGTCTTCACGGTCAGGCAGCGCAACCAGGCCTGCCTGAACTGCCACCAGGGCCATTCCCGCATCGGGTGGATCGGCAGCACGCATGAAAGCAGCAACCTCGCGTGCACCAGCTGCCACAAGCTGCATGCGGAGCGCGATCCCGTGCTTGCCAAGGCCACGCAGGCCGAGGTCTGTTACCGATGCCACAAGAAGCAGCGCGCGGACTTCAACAAGCCGTCCGCGCATCCAGTGCGTTTCGGCCTTCTCGCCTGCAGCGAATGTCACAGCGCGCATGGCTCGAACAGCGCGGCGCTGCTGTCGAAGCCAACCGTGAACCAGACCTGCTACAGCTGCCACGCGGAAAAGCGCGGGCCGTTCCTGTGGGAACACGCGCCGGTGGCCGAGGACTGCACCCTCTGCCACTCGCCGCACGGATCGGCGCGCACGGCACTGTTGAAGAAGACTCCGCCCTTGCTCTGCCAGCAGTGCCATTCGGTGGCCGGCCATCCCTCGGCGGCGTATACGAGCGGCGCGTTGCCCGGGGGCGGCGGGGGCGGAGCGGCATTCGTGCTCGCGGGAGGCTGCATCAATTGCCATTCGCAGGTCCACGGCTCGAATCATCCTTCGGGTGTCAAGCTGATGCGCTGATCGGTGGCGGCGAGGCACATGAAGAACAGGACGCAAACATGAGAACCGCAAAGCAACTGTTTCTGCTCGGCACGCTTGCAGCGCTGTCTGCCGCCGCGGCGGCGGCCGACACCACCGCCGGCGCTGGCCAGGCAGTCGTCGACACTTCGAAATGGCCATGCAGTCTTTGCAAGTTCGAGGATGGACTGAGCGGGACGCTGGAGGTGGGCGGCGGTAACGTCTCGGACTCATCGTTCAAGTTCGGCGAATACAACGGCCATCAGGAAAAGGGCGGATTTGCGATCGGCGAGGCGGCGGTGCGCTATCGCGGCGCCGGCGGGACCTACGCGAACGTCGCGGCGACAAATCTCGGGCTGGACACGCGCTCCGTGGATGCGGAGGGCGGGCAACAGGGCCGGTACAAGCTGTTGCTCAAATACCGGCAGTCGCCGCACTTCGTCTCGGACAGCGCGCAAACGCCCTTCGTCGGCAGCGGCGGTGCGTCGTTGACGCTGCCGGCCGGTTTCCCGGCGGGCGCGACGGGCCTCATGCCCTTGGCAGGCACGCTGCGGCCGGTCGAGCTTGAAACGCAAAGGCAGGATCTGGCGGCGGGCGCATCCTGGACGCCGGCGCGCGCCTGGGCGTACGGCGTCAATTTCCGCCACCTGGTTCGCGAAGGCACGAAGGGCACCGCCGGTACGTTCTTCGTCAATGCTGCGCAATTGGTCGCGCCAGTGGATTATGTAACCGACGAGATGGATGCGTCGGCCTCGTACACGGGCGCCCGCTGGCAGGCCAAGTTCGCCTATTACGGCTCGAGCTTTCGCGACGGCAATGCGTCCCTGACCTGGCAGAATCCTTTCACGCCGGTGTTTCCCGGTGCCGTCTCGGGTCAGCTCGCATTGCCACCGGATAACCAGTTTCACCAGATCTCCGCGTCCTTGGGATACCAGTTGACCCACCGGACCCGGGCGACGGCCGACATCGCCGTCGGCCGCATGGCGCAGGACGAAGCGTTCCTCGCGCCGACGCTGAATGCCACTGTCGCGGCTCCCGGGCTGCCGCGCGCTTCGCTGGACGGCCGCGTGGCCACCCTCAATGCGAGCCTCAAGCTCAACTCGGTGATCAACGACCGGCTGAGGCTGAACGCGATGTACTCGCACAACGATCGGGACAACCGTACGCCGCAGGCGGTCTATTCCTGGGTGACGACCGACATGTTCCTCGCGGTGCCACGCACCAACCTGCCCTATGGCTTCACGCAGGACAAGCTGGCGCTGAGGGCCGACTACAGGGTCGCGGCACGCTTCAAGGCGTCCACCGGCTTCGATTACGACGCGCACAAGCGTACATTCCAGGAGGTCGGCAACACGCGCGAGAATACGCTCTGGCACAAGATGATCTTTCGTCCGCTGGACAACGTCGATACGACGTTGAAGCTTGCTCATAGCGATCGCCGCAACTCGGGCTACCAGGGGGTCGCCGCAATCACGCCACCGGAGAATCCGCTGCTGAGAAAATACAATCTGGCGAATCGCAAGAGGGATAGCACCGAATTGCGCGCCGACATTGCCGCGACGGAACGCATCAGCATCGGGGTCCAGGTCGATGCGTCCGAAGACGACTATTCAGATTCGACGATCGGCCTGACCAGCGGCAGGGAGCTCAACCTCAGTGGCGATGTCAGCATGATGGTATCGGATGAGACCAGCCTGCACTTTCTCGCCAACCGCCAGGAAATCAAGTCAGAGCAGGCGGGAAGCCAGGCATTCTCGACACCGGATTGGCGGGGCAAGAACAAAGACACGATCGATTTGTTCGGGATCGGCGTAAAACACACGGTAGTGAAGGACAAGCTCGACGTCGGCGCGGATTACACGCTTACCCGGTCGAAGGGCGCAATCAGCGTCAGCGGCGGGGCAGCCGGTCCCGCATTCCCGGACCTGACAACGTCGCGCGACAGCCTGAAACTCCATGCCGACTACCGCATCAGGAGCAACCTGTCGCTGCGCGCCGGGTACTGGTACGAACGCTACGAAAGCGAGAACTGGATGCTGTCCGGGGTCATGCCTGACACGATTCCGACCGTACTGACTTTCGGCGAACAGGCGCCGCGCTATAGCGTGCATGTGATCGCGATGTCGGTGCGATACAAGTTCTGACTGGCGGCGCAGGGCAGCGGGCGCGGCAAAGCCCTAAGCGCGCCGAAGCCCGCCAGGAAGGTTACATCTAGGTCGCGTATTGGATCCGCATTCCCGGTGTCCGCTTTCGGCCCATCGCTGCAATTCAGATACGCTACAGGGCAGCCAGCCGCAGGATAGGAAGCCCCGCCAAGACGGCTCGAACAGGGTACGCTCGCTTCGCGAGAGGGTCTAACAGGCGAGATGCGCAAGACCAGAAAGCGGGCACAGGCGACACCGCGCGACGATGCCGCGCAGTTGCGGCTCATCGCCGACAACATGCCCGCGATGTCGATCGCCTACGACGGGAAGCTGCTCTGCCTGTTCGCCAACCAGCGCTTTGCCGAGTTCTTCGGCTTTACCACCACGAGCATCGTCGGCAAGCATCTGCGCGAGATCATCGGTGAAGGCCCCTACCAGGAGGTCAAGCCCCACTTCGACCGGGTGCTCGGGGGAAAGCGGGCGGCCTACCAGCGCACGCGCGTCCTCGATAGCGGCGATCTGCGCTATCTGGAAGTGGAGCTGACGCCCAACATCGGGCCGGACGGCCGCACGCGGGGGCTGTTCGCCGTGACCACCGACGTGACGGAGCGCAGGCGTGTCGATGAGCAGCTGCGCGAGACCGACAAGCGCCTGCGCGACGCCAATGAGAAACTGCGGATGCTGATCGAGAGCTCGCCGCTCGCCATCTACACCCGCGACCCGGACGGGCTGCTCACCAGCTGGAACCCCGCCGCCGAGAAGATGTATGGCTGGAAGGCGGCAGAGGTGCTGGGCAAGCCGCTGCCCTCCGTGCCCGATGCGTCACGTCCGTCGTCCGATGGACTGCGCATGCGGTTGCTGGCCGGCGAGTCATTCATCAAGCACGAGGCTCGCCGCCGCAGGCGCGACGGCACCCCGCTCGACATCGAAGCGTTCCTCGGCCCGTTGCGCGATGACACCGGACACATCACCGGCATTATCGCGATGGTGGCCGACGTGACCGACCGCAAGCAGGCGGAAAAAGCGATGCGCGACAGCGAAGCCGAGCTGCGCCTGCTGACCGACAACGTGCCGGCGATGATCTCGTGCGTCGACCGGCAGATGAATTGCGTCTTCGCGAACAAGCGTTACGCGGACTTTTTCGGGCTGGCAACGGCCGAAATTGTCGGCAAGCCGCTGCGCGAGATCGTCGGGGCCGTGCACTTTGCGACGCTGGAAGCGCATTTCGCGAAGGCGCTCGAGGGGCATCCGGTGTCCTTCCAATGGGACGTGCAGCGCGCGGGGGGCGCGCTGCGCTGCATCGAGGTCAAGCTGGTGCCGAGGGCGTCGGATCAGGGGCCGGTATCCGGCTGCTATGCCATGGCCATCGACATCACCGAACAGAAGCGGACCGAGGAACGCATTCAGCACGTGGCGGAGCACGACAGCCTCACCGGCCTGCCGAACCGGCTGCTGTTCAACG
>JAOUGZ010000288.1 GCA_029865405.1 Betaproteobacteria bacterium | reverse complement strand
CCATCGGCACGCCTACGTCGCTCGCCTCGATGCCGATCCTCTTCGACAAGAACGTGCCGCACCTTTTCCCGCTCACCGCCGCGCGCCAGATGTACGAGCCGCTGCACCGCCTCAAGTACTCGTTCGCCGCGCCCTACTTCGACCAGATGCGCGCGGCCGTGAAGCGCATGGTGAAGGACCGGGGCTACAAGAAGGTGTGCTCGCTCTATCAGGACGACGATTTCGGCCAGGAGGTGATGCAGGGCGCGGAAGCGGGTCTGAAGGAGTTGAAGATGGAGCTCGCCGAGAAGACCACCTACAAGCGCGGCGCCACCGACTTTTCCTCGCAGATCGCGCGCATGAAGGACGCCGGCTGCGACTTCGTCGTCCTCGGCACCATCATCCGCGAGACGCTGGGCGCGATCGGCACGGCGCGCAAGCTCGGCTGGGGCGTGGAATTCATGGGCTCGTCGGCGGCCTATACCGACCTCATCCACAAGCTGGGCGGCCCGGCGATGAACGGCTTCTACGCCACCAACTCGGTGAACAACCCGTACCTCGATGACGCCTCGCGCAACGTGCGCGAGTGGGCGCAGCGCTACAAGACGAAGTTCAACGAGGATCCGGCGGTGTTCTCGGTATACGGCTACCAGGTGATCGATCTGTTCATCCAGATCGCCGACAAGGCCGGGCCGAAGCTCGCCGTGGACACGTTCATCGGCACGCTGGAGGGCTTTTCCTCGCCGCGCGACATGTTCGGCGGCGACGCCATGTCCTTCACCAAAACCAAGCACCTGGGATCGAACCGCGCGCGCCTATCGCAGATCGTCAACGGCAAGTGGACGCCGATCACGGACTACATCACCGAGTAGGCGCGCTCTGACGCGCGCCGCGCCCTGGCCGCGGCAGGCCGCGGCGCGCATCCGCACGCTGTGGGTGCTGAAGATGCTGTCGACCGCGGGCGGCATCGCGGTGTTCTTCTACGCGTACTTCTGGGCCATGCGCCACCCGCTCGCCGCGGTCACGGTGATGCCGGTGACCTGGTTCGACGAGCTGATCGGCTTCCAGCCGCTGTCGTTTCCCCTGTACGTGTTCCTCTGGGCCTACATTTCGCTCGGCACCGCGCTCGCCAAGGATCTGCGCGAGCTGGCGAGCTTCGGCGTGGCGTCCCTCGGCATGAGCGCCGTCGGCTTGGCGATCTTCATGCTCCTGCCGACGCGCGCGCCGGATTTCGCAATCGACTGGTCGCTGTATCCATCGATGCAGTTCCTGAAGGCGGTCGACGTGAGCGGCAATGCGTTCCCGTCGCTGCATGCGGCGTTCTGCGTGTTCACCGCGGTTGTTCTGCACGCGCAGCTGACCGCCATCGGCGCTGCGCGCTGGCTGCGCGCCGGCAACCTGCTGTTGAGCGCAGGCATCCTCTATTCGACGATGGCGACTCGGCAGCATGTGGCGCTGGACGTGGTCGCCGGGGCGATGCTGGGGGGCGCCGCGTCGCTCGCTTACGTGGGCGTGCTGCCAGGCCGCGCGCGGAGCGCATGAGCCGTCTCGTGCGCCAATCTATGAACCGTGAAGGAGGTCCCATGAGAAGCAAACTGGCTTGGTCCATTACGACGCTGCTTACGGCCGGCTGCGCGAGCCCCATGCCGCAGACAGCCGACGAATTCCGCCAGATGGCGCCCGGCGCGTTCATGGTGCAAGTGCAATCCTTCGAGGTGAAGCGCACGGTACGCGAGGTCGGCGAATCGTTCCGGCGGCGGGCGCCCGAGTGCCTGAGCGTGACCATCCGCACGACGTCGAGCGCTCCGGGCAGCTATCAGGTGATCGAAACCCGCTACAAGCCGACCGTGGTCGCCAGCGCGGACAGGGCCGAGCTGCACCTGCAGCAGAAGCACCTGAAGGGCGTGCTCGCAGTGCGCAAGGAGCCCGAGGACGGACATTACCTTTTCGTCATCGACGCTACGCCCGCCGGCCGCGGCGTGGCCAAGGTGCAGATCATCGGACCCTCGCGCGGCTATGACGTGGTGGTGAAGGCGATCAAGGCATGGGCCGATGGAAGCAGCGCCGGATGCCCAGATATGACAAAGATCGGCTGATGCGGCCCACGCCGGCGCTAGGGTTCGCGGCGCTGCTCGCGGCCTGCGCGGCGGGCACCCGCTATGCGGACTTGCCGGAGAAGAACGTCGTCGTGCGCGCTGAGATCAGCGGGGCGCAAGCCGTGCTCGGCGTGCACGCGGTGGATGCACAATGCAAGCTGACCTACGAGGGCTTCGTGGCCCTCGACCAGCCCGTTGTGCGCGTGGGTATTCCGGCCGACCGCACGAGCTACCTCGTGTTCGAGTTCGCCACGTCGTCGTTCTGGGGCGGCAGGCGCGGGTCCATCAGCCGGGAAACGCTGTTACGAACGCGCGCAGGTTCAACTTACGACGTGCGCGTGACCTACAAGGACGATCTCTACGACGTCGCCATCCGGGAGATCCCCGCGCGCGGCGGCAGGGTGCGGGATGTGGAATTCGCGCCGTTGCGAGCGTGCAAGCCGTGAACGACCTTGAAAATTACTTCCGCAACAATACTGGCCGCCAGATCCACAAGTGGGGGCACTACTTCGAGATCTACGACCGGCACCTCGCCCGCTTCCGCGGCGCCGACGTGCACCTGCTCGAGTTCGGTGTGGCGCAGGGCGGCTCGATGCAGATGTGGAAGCACTATTTCGGGCCGCGCTGCCGCATCTACGGCGTGGACAAGAACCCGGCGTGCAAGCAGGTCGAGGAGGACCGCGTCGAGGTGTTCATCGGCGACCAGGAGGATCGCAAGTTCCTGCGCTCGCTGGCCGACCGTATCCCGAGGATCGACGTCCTCATCGACGACGGCGGGCACCGCATGCCGCAGCAGATCCATACTTTCGAGGAGCTTTTCCCCCGCATCGACGCGAACGGCGCCTACATCTGCGAGGACCTGCACACGTCCTACTGGGCCAACTTCGGCGGCGGCTATCGTAAGCGCGGCACCTACATCGAGTACGCCAAGGGATTGATCGACGCGCTGCATGCCTGGCATTCGCAAACCAAGGCCCTGCAGGTCGGCGCTGTCACGCGCGCCGCGCACAGTCTGCATTTCTACGACAGCGTGCTGGTGATCGAGAAGCGGCCGATCGAACCGCCGACGCATTCCAAGACCGGCACCGCCGCTATTCCCGACTACCACAGCGCGCAGCCGCGGCTCGGCAAGCGACTCGAGCGCGGCCTGAAGCGCGGCATTCGCAAGCTCACGGGCAAGGGCGACTGAGGTGGCGGTTCGCGTCGTGCGCCTGGGCACGCGACGCAGCGCCGGCGAGGGGCCGCGCCTGGGCACCGTGCGCCGCGCGCCGCGCGGCGTGCCGAAGGCGCGCTTCGCCCGGGATGACTGGTACGACCTCTGGTTGCCGGACCTCGCGCCCAGCGCTCCGCTCGTGAAGCAGGCGCTGCGCGCCAGCAGCGACCGGGATTGGCGGGAATTTGCGAAGAAGTACCGCAAGGAGATGGCGACCCCGGGAAAAGCGCGCTTGCTCGAGTTGCTCGCCACGCTCTCGCACACATCGAGTTATTCGGTCGGCTGCTACTGCGAGGACGAGGCGCGCTGCCACCGCTCGGTGCTGCGCGCGCTGCTCAGGGAGCGGGGCGCAAAGCTCGCGTAGCGGCATCGAGCAGGAAAGGCGGCACTGCGCCAGGCTCCGCCGGCGTGACGCCCATTTCTTCCAGCATGCGCAGCGCGCGCGATTGCAGCCGCCAGCAGCTGGAACGCAGCGCCGCCTGCGCGGTGGCCGCTGAACTGTCCAGCGCCAGCGCCGCGGTACGCACGGCGCAGCTCGGGTGCCCGGCGAGATGGTCGGTCAGGCGCCGCATCTGCGCGGCGGGCGCCGGGCGTTCGCGCAACGCGCCGGCAATGGGCCCGGCGAAAGGCGTCTCCGGCGTGTCTAGCAGCAGGCGCTCGAACGCGTCCCACATGCCCGCTGCCTGCGCAGCGGTCGCGCCCAGAAGCGCACAGCGCAGCGCCGCGCCGAGCGGCCAAAGGGCGTCGAAGTCCTCGGCAGGAATATTCGCGAACGAAACCGCTGTGCGCTCCCTCAGTGCGTCGAGCACTTGCGCGTAGACGCCGCCTTCGATTCTGCCGCTGACGAATCCCGGTCCCAGCGTACGCAGCGCCGCCGCCAGCAGCACGGTCGAGGGCGCGGCGCCGGGCTCGGGCGGGCAGGTCGCGTTGCCTTCCGGCTCATGCGTTACGGGACCCGCAATGCGCGGCGCGTCGGCAAGTACGAGGCCCACGCTCGGCAGGCCGCGTGCCCATTCAGCCCGACCCCAGCCGGACTTCTGCTCCAGGCGCCATTCGTTCCGGCCGGTGGAATCGATGATGATGCCGACGCCGTTCGACGTCGCGGCGCCTTGCGCCAGGGTCGGCGCGGCATAGCTGTCATTGCCCCCGAGATCCGCCAGCATGCCGACGGCCAGATCCAGTCCCATGCCCTGGCCCACGCCCACCGTAAGCTCGTAATCGTCGTTTCCCGCTTCATCGCGCAGCACGCCAACCGCCTCATGCACGCCGTTGCCCTGTGCGTAGCGCGCCGCGCGATAGCGATCGTTGCCCGCGAGATCCCAGAGCAGCCCGAGCGCGTAGTAATAGCCCACGCCCTGCGCGAACATCTGCGCCTCG
>JAOUGZ010000009.1 GCA_029865405.1 Betaproteobacteria bacterium | reverse complement strand
AAGGCCGCATGCCCACCGAGCTGTACGCCAATTTCATGGTGCGTTTCACGCGCGAGGCGGTGATGCCGGAAGAGGCGCTGCGCGTGCTCGTCGCGCAGCATGGCTTCTCGGTCGCCAACCTCAATTACCGGCTGACCGGGGAACGCCAGCAGTTCGAATACCGCATGGTGCTGCGCACGCTCAAGTCGGACAACATGCGCAGCCTCGCGGAAACGCTGAACGGCAACGACGCGGTGATCGAATACCGCATCTCGCCGGCAAGCGACTGAGCTAGCGCGGCAGCTCGGACGAGCCCACCAGGAATTCGTCCACTGCGCGGGCGCACTGGCGGCCCTCGCGGATCGCCCAGACGACGAGCGACTGCCCGCGGCGTATGTCGCCCGCGGCAAATACCTTGTCCACAGTCGTACGATAGGCAAGCGCGCCGTCCGTGTCGGCGCGCGCATTGCCGCGGGAGTCGCTTACGACGCCGAGCCTCTCCAGCACGGACCTGGCCGGAGACACGAAACCCATCGCCAGCAGTACGAGGTCGGCGGGCATTTCGAACTCGGTCCCGGGAATCTCTGCGGGCTTGCCGTCCTTCCATTCCAGCTTTGCGGCGCGCAACGCCTTGACCTTGCCGTTCTCGCCCAGAAAGGCCTTGGTGGCCACCGACCAGTCGCGCGCCGCGCCTTCCTCGTGCGACGACGAAGTGCGCAGCCGCGTCGGCCAGTACGGCCACACGGGGTTGGATTCCGGATCAGGCGGCATCGGCAGCAGCTCGAACTGCGTCACCGAGGCGGCGCCGTGCCGGTTCGACGTGCCGACGCAGTCCGAGCCGGTGTCGCCGCCGCCGATGATCACCACGTGCTTGCCGCTCGCCCACAGGTCCGGTACGCCCGTGTCCCCGGCCACGCGCCGGTTCTGCAGCGGCAGGAAATCCATGGCGAAGTGCACGCCCTCGAGCTCGCGCCCCGGTACGGGCAGATCGCGCGGCACTTCGGCGCCGCCCGCGAGTACCACGGCGTCGAAATCGGTCAGCAGTTGCCCCGGCTCCACGGCCTGGGCCTTTGCATTGCCCGCGCCGACCGGGTCGCTTCCCACCACGTGGTTGACTCGAAACTCTACGCCCTCGGCCCGCATCTGCTCGACGCGACGGTCGATGTGGTGCTTCTCCATCTTGAAATCCGGAATGCCGTAGCGCAGCAGTCCGCCGATGCGGTCGTTCTTCTCGTAGATCGTCACCGCGTGCCCGGCGCGCGCGAGCTGCTGCGCGCAGGCGAGGCCCGCGGGCCCGGAGCCGACCACTGCCACGGTCTTTCCGCTCTTGCGCGCCGCCGGCGCCGGCAGCACCCAGCCCGCCTCCCAGGCGCGGTCGATGATCGCGTGCTCGATCGACTTGATGCCCACGGGATCGGCGTTGATGCGCAGCACGCAGGCTTCTTCGCAGGGCGCCGGGCAGATGCGGCCGGTGAACTCAGGGAAATTGTTGGTCGAGTGCAGCGTGTCGATCGCGCGCCGCCAGTCGCCCTGGTAAACGAGGTCGTTCCAGTCGGGGATGATGTTGTTGACCGGGCACCCGGACATGCAGAATGGCGTGCCGCAGTCCATGCAGCGCGCCCCCTGGATCTTCGCCTGGTCCTCGGTGAGATGCAGGACGAACTCGCGGTAGTGCTTCTTGCGGGCGTCCTTGTCCTCGGCTGCTTCCTGGAGTCGCTGGTACTCCAGGAAGCCTGTGACTTTGCCCATCTAGGCCGCCGCTTTCTTCTGCGCCGCGGCGAGCTCGCCCAGCGCGCGCCGGTACTCCTTGGGGAATACCTTGACGAAGCGCTGCCGGGTGCTCGCCCACTGCTCGAGGATCAGCCGCGCCTGCTTGCTGCCGGTATGCAGGAGGTGCGCCTCGATCAGGCGCCGCAGGATGGCCTCGTCGGTCTGCCCGAGGTGCCAGAGCTCGCGCGCGCCCTTCGCCTGCTGCTCGGCGTCGGCGAGCACCGGCTCGAGGTCGACCATCGAGCCATTGCAGCGCTGCACGAAGCCGCCATCCACGTCGAGCACGTAGGCGATGCCGCCCGACATGCCCGCGGCGAAATTGCGTCCCGTCAGGCCGAGCACCACCACCGTGCCGCCGGTCATGTATTCGCAGCCGTGATCGCCCACGCCTTCCACCACTGCGCTGGCGCCCGAGTTCCTGACCGCAAAACGCTCGCCGGCGACGCCGCGAAAATACGCTTCGCCCGCGATCGCGCCGTACAGCACCACGTTGCCGGTGATGATGTTCTCGGTCGGCTCGCCGCGGAACTTCGGCGAGGGCTGCACGCTGATGCGTCCGCCCGAGAGGCCCTTGCCGCAGTAGTCGTTGGTATCGCCGATCAGGTCGAGCGTCACACCTCGTGCAAGGAACGCGCCAAAGCTCTGCCCGGCCGAACCGGCAAAACGCACGCGAATCGTGTCGTCGGCCAGGCCTTCGTGGCCGTAGCGCTTTGCTATCTCGTGCGAGAGCATCGTGCCGACCGTGCGGTTGATATTGCGGATCGGCATGTCGATCGACACCTTCTCGCCCCGCTCCAGCGCCGGCTGCGCCAGCTCGATGAGGCGGTTGTCGAGCGCCTTGTCCAGCCCGTGATCCTGTTCCTCGCAGTGACGCACCGCCACCTGCGACGGCATTTTCGGCATCTGGAATACGCGGGAAAAGTCGAGCCCCTTCGCCTTCCAGTGCTGGATGCCCTTGCTCATGTCGAGCAGGTCGGCACGCCCGATAAGGTCCCCGAACTTGCGGATACCGAGGCTCGCCATCAGCTCGCGCGCCTCTTCGGCGACGTAGAACATGTAGTTGACCACGTACTCGGGCTTGCCCGAGAACTTGCGCCGGAGCACCGGATCCTGGGTGGCGACGCCCACCGGGCAGGTGTTGAGATGGCACTTGCGCATCATGATGCAGCCGCTCACCACCAGCGGCGCGGTGGCGAAGCCGAACTCGTCGGCGCCGAGCATCGCGCCGATCACCACATCGCGGCCGGTCTTCAGCTGCCCGTCGACCTGCACGGCGATCCTGCCGCGCAGGCGGTTGAGCACCAGCGTCTGCTGCGTTTCCGCCAGGCCCAGCTCCCAGGGCGTGCCAGCGTGCTTGATCGAGCTCCAGGGCGAAGCGCCCGTGCCGCCATCGTGCCCCGATATCGTGACGTGGTCGGACTTCCCCTTGGAGACGCCCGCGGCCACGGTGCCTACGCCCACTTCGGATACCAGCTTCACGGAGATCGACGCCTCGCGATTGGCGTTCTTCAGGTCGTGGATCAGCTGCGCCAGGTCCTCGATCGAGTAGATGTCGTGGTGCGGCGGCGGGCTGATCAGCTCCACGCCCGGCGTCGAATAGCGCAGCTCGGCGATGTACTCGGAGACCTTGCGGCCCGGGAGCTGCCCGCCTTCACCGGGCTTGGCGCCCTGCGCCATCTTGATCTGGATCTGCTCGGCGCTCGCCAGGTACTCGGCGGTGACGCCAAAGCGTCCCGACGCCACCTGCTTGATCTTGGACTTGAGCATGTCGCCTTCGCGCAGCTCGATGTCCTTCTCCACGCGGCCCGCGCCCAGGCGCGAGCGCAGAGATTCGCCCGCCTTGACCAGGGCGTAGCGCTTGCGGTCCTCGCCGCCTTCGCCGGTATTCGATTTTCCGCCGATGCGGTTCATGGCGACTGCCAGCGTCGTGTGCGCCTCGGTGGAAATCGAGCCGAGCGACATGGCGCCGGTGGAAAAGCGCTTCACGATCTCCGCGGCAGGCTCGACTTCCTCCAGCGGCACCGGCTTCACGTTGTACAGCCGGAACTCGAACAGCCCCCGGAACGTCATGTGGCGCCGGGACTGGTCGTTGATGAGCGCCGCGTATTCCTTGTAGGTGCCGTAGGACTCGTGCCGCGTGGCGTGCTGCAGCTTGGCGATCGTGTCCGGCGTCCACATGTGCTCCTCGCCGCGCACGCGCCAGGCGTATTCGCCGCCTGCGTCGAGCATCGCCGAGAGCACTGGATCGCGCTCGTCAAACGCGTCGTGGTGAATGCGGATGGCCTCCTCGGCCACCTCGGCCAGACCAATGCCGCTCACGCCGGAGGCCGTACCGGTGAAATACCGGTCCACCAGAGACTTCGCGAGGCCCAACGCTTCGAAGATCTGTGCGCCGGTGTAGGACATGTAGGTGGAGATGCCCATCTTGGACATCACCTTCTTCAGCCCCTTGCCGATCGCCTTGACGAAGTTCTTGATCGCCTTGCTGCCCGCCGCCGGGTCCTCCGGGTGCATGGCGAGCAGCGTCTCCAGCGCGAGGTAGGGATGCACGGCCTCGGCGCCGTAGCCGCCAAGGAGCGCAAAGTGATGCACCTCGCGCGCCGAGCCGGTTTCCACTACCAGGCCGGCACTGGTGCGCAGGCCCTTCGCCACCAGGTGCTGGTGGATCGCCGAAAGCGCGAGCAGCGCCGGAATCGCCACGCGCTCGCGATTGACCTGACGGTCCGACACCACGATGATCGACGCACCGGCGCGCACCGCGTCCTCAGCCTGGGCGCACAGCGACGCGAGGCGCGCCTCGATAGCGTCCCTGCCCCAGGCCACCGGGTAGGTGATGTCGAGCTCGAACGAGCGGAACTTGCCGTTCGTATAGCGCTCGATGTGCCGGATCTTCTCCATCTCGTAGAAGTCGAGCACCGGCTGCGACACCTCGAGCCGGAGCGGCGGGTTCATCTCGTCGATGCCGAGCAGGTTCGGCTTCGGGCCAATGAACGACACGAGCGAGGTCACCAGCTCCTCGCGAATCGGGTCGATCGGCGGGTTGGTGACCTGGGCGAAGAGCTGCTTGAAGTAGTGGTACAGCGTCTTGTTCTTGTCCGAGAGCACCGCCAGCGGCGAATCGTTGCCCATCGAACCGGTGGGCTCCTCGCCGGTTTGCGCCATCGGCGTCATCAGGAACTTCACGTCTTCCTGCGTATAGGCAAAAGCCTGCTGGCGGTCGAGCAGCGGCACGTCGCTCTTCAGCGGCGCGGTCTTCTCGGTCTCGACTTCATCGAGCTTGACGCGAATGCGCTCGATCCACTCGGCGTAGGGCCGCGCCTCCGACAGCGTCTCCTTCAATTCCGCATCGTCGACGATGCGCCCCTTTTCCAGATCGACGAGGAACATCTTGCCCGGCTGCAGGCGCCATTTCTTGACGATGCGCTCCTCCGGAACCGGCAGGCAGCCGCACTCCGAGCCCATGATCACGAGATCGTCGTCGGTGACGATGTAGCGCGATGGGCGCAGGCCATTGCGATCGAGCGTGGCGCCGATCAGGCGCCCGTCCGTGAAGGCGATCGACGCGGGACCGTCCCAAGGCTCCATCATCGCTGCGTGGTACTCGTAGAACGCGCGCCGCGCGGGGTCCATCTGGCCGTGGTTTTCCCAGGCCTCGGGGATCATCATCATCATGGCGTGGGCGACCGAGTAGCCGCCCATCACCAGGAGCTCCAGCGCGTTGTCGAACGACGCCGAGTCGGACTGGCCGTCGTAGATCAGCGGCCAGATCTTGCCGAGGTCCTCGCCGAGCACCGGGCTGGAAATTGCGCCCTGGCGCGCCTTGATCCAGTTGACGTTGCCGCGCACGGTATTGATCTCGCCATTGTGCGCGATCATGCGGAACGGGTGCGCAAGATCCCACGACGGGAAGGTGTTGGTCGAGAAGCGCTGGTGCATGAGCGCGAGCGCCGACTCGCAGCGCACGTCCTTGAGGTCGAGGTAGTACTCGCCCACCTGGTTCGCGAGCAGCATGCCCTTGTAGATCACCGTGCGCGCCGACATCGAGGGCACGTAGTACTGGCGGGCGTGCGCCAGCTTCAGCGACTGGATGGCGTGGACCGCGCTCTTGCGGATGATGTAGAGCTTTCGCTCCAGCGCATCGGTGACCATGACGCCGCGGCCGCGGCCGATGAAGATCTGGCGGATGACCGGCTCGACCTTCTTCGCCGATTCCGCGAGATCGACGTTGTCGACGGGGACATCGCGCCAGCCGAGAACCGCCTGGCCCTCGTCCTTCACCGCACGCTCCAGCTCGTACTCGCAGGCCTGGCGGCTTGCCGGATCGCGCGGCAGGAATACCATGCCGACGCCGTACTGCCCCTTGGGCGGCAGCTTCACCCCCTGGCGCGCCATGTCCTCGCGCAGTAGCTTGTCGGGGATCTGGATCAGGACCCCTGCGCCATCCGAGAGCTTCGGATCCCACCCGACCGCGCCGCGATGCGTGAGGTTCTTCAGCACCGTGAGCCCCTGCTGGACGATCGCGTGCGACTTCTTGCCCTTGATGTGCGCGACAAAGCCGACGCCGCAGGCGTCATGCTCGTGCCTCGGATCGTACAAGCCCTGCGCGCCGGGCGGGAAGTGCGCGTCCACTGGCAACCCTTTGATCAAATGTACATTTCTCGTCGTTTCGCCGCTCTGCACAATTTCTGCGATCGAACGAATAAATATACCTCCAGAGTCCAGCGCCAACAAGAGTTTCAGGCGGCGGGCTAGCGGGAGGCGCCGGCCGGCGCCCCATCGACGCTTGCAGCGATGGCCTCTCGCACCCATCGCTCGTCGATGTCTTCGCCTAGGGCGGCACGGCCTACTTCTTTCAGCACAACGTAACGGGTGCGTCCGCCCACCGCCTTTTTGTCACCCGCCATCAGCGCCAGATAGCGCTCCGGTGCGAGCGCCGGCCCCGTCGCCGGCAGCCCGGCGGCACGCACGAGCCGGCGCAGGCGCTCGGCATCGGCCGCGGCGAGGAGCCCGGCGCGTGCCGATAATTCGGCGGCCATCACCATGCCGGCCGCGACCGCCTCGCCGTGCAGCCAGACGCCGTAGCCGGCGCCGGCTTCGATGGCGTGGCCGAACGTGTGGCCGAAATTGAGCAGGGCCCGCGCGCCGGCCTCGCGCTCGTCTCCGGCCACGACCTGCGCCTTCAGCTCGCACGAGCGGCGCACCACGTGGGTCAGCGCCGCTGCCTCGCGCGCCAGCAGCCGCCCCATGTTCTTTTCCAGCCAGGCGACGAGCGCGGCGTCCAGGGCGAAACCGTGCTTGATCACTTCGGCGAGGCCGGCGCGCAACTCACGCTCGGGCAGCGTCGCCAGCGCGCCGACGTCGGCGATGACCGCCGCGGGCTGATGGAAGGCGCCGATCATGTTCTTGCCGCGCGCGTGGTTGACCGCGGTCTTGCCGCCAACGGAGGAATCGACCTGGGCAAGAAGGGTGGTCGGCACCTGGATGAAAGGAATGCCGCGCTGGTACACCGCCGCTGCGAAGCCGGCGAGGTCGCCGACCACGCCGCCGCCCAGGGCGACGAGCAGGCCATCGCGCCCGAGGCCCGCCCCCAGCAGGCTGTCGAACACCCGTTCCAGTGCAGGCCAGCTCTTCGCCTGTTCACCGTCTTCGACCAGAACCTCGATGGGGGGCGCCGCCCCTGCGCGCGCCAGCGCCGCCCTCACGCGCGCGAGGTACAGTGGGCCGACCACCGGGTTGGTGACGACGGCGATGCGCCCGGGTCGAAGGTGCGGGCGGTACAGCGCCTCCGCGTCGATCGCGCCAGCGCCGATATGCACGGGATAGGAGCGCGCGTCGAGCGCTACGCGGACAGTTTCCATTCGTCCTTGAGCCGTGCAAGCAGTTGGCGCGCCAACGTCTGCACACTCTGCCGGCCCGTGTCGACGACGATGTCGGCAATTTTCCGGTATAGGGGGTCGCGCACCGCGTACAACTCTTGCAGGCGCGCCCGCGGGTCCGCGGTCGCGAGCAGCGGCCGGTTTCGGTCCTGGCGCACGCGCTCGTAGAGCGCCGCCGGCGGCGCGTGCAGGTAGATCACCGTGCCGCGCGCAGCCAGATGGCGGCGATTGGCTTCGGCCAGCACCGCGCCGCCGCCCGTCGCCAGCACCACCTCCTCGAGCGCCGTCAGCTCGGCGATCACCGCCGTCTCGCGCGCGCGAAATCCCGCTTCGCCCTCGATCTCGAAAATCACCGGCACCTTCACGCCGCAGCGGCGCTCGATCTCGTGGTCGCTGTCCAGGAACTCGCGCTTCAGGCGGCGCGCCAACAGGCGACCCGCCGTGGTCTTGCCCGCGCCCATCATGCCGACGAGAAATAGGTTGCGTGCGCCCCGCATGCGCCTATTGTACGGACGCCGCAAACAAGAACGGCCGGGCAAGCCCGGCCGCGTGTCCCAGAAGGAGACCTGGCAAACTCTTCAGCGCACCGTCACGCGCTCGTTGACGATGCGCGGCGTCACGAAGATCAGTAGCTCGGTCTTCTGCGACGTCGTAGTATCGTTGCGGAACAACCGGCCGATGACCGGCAGCTCGCCGAAGAACGGCACGCGCGTGATGTCGGTGCGCTCCGTCTGCTCGAAGATGCCGCCGATCACCACGGTGCCGCCGTTCTCGACCAGCACCTCGGTCTTGACGTGCTTGGTGCTGATCTGCACGCCGGCCGGCGTGGTCGCCCCCGGCGCGTCCTTGTTCACATCGAGCGTCATGATGACATTGCCGTCGGGCGTGATCTGCGGCTTTACCTTGAGCGCGAGACTCGCCTTGCGGAAGGAAACGGCGGTCGCGCCGGAGGACGTGGCCTGCTGGTACGGGATCTCGGTGCCCTGCTCGATCACCGCCTCGACCTGGTCCGCGGTCAGCACGCGCGGGCTGGAGATGATCTTGCCCTTGCCGTCGGCCTCCAGCGCCGAGAGTTCGAGGTTGAGGAAGCGCGTCAGCGAGCTGTTGAACAGGATGAAGGAAATCGCGCCGGCGTTGAATGAGTTGAGGCCGGTCGCCGGGAAGTTCGAGTTCAGGCCGGGGCCATTGATCACCGGGGTGCCGGCCACCAGGCCCGCCGCCTGGCCGGTATTGACCAGCTCTGCGCCGATGTTCGGACCACCGAAACCCAACCCCGGCGCGCGCCCGGAGATCCCTCTCTCGGCATAACCCATGCGCACGCCGAGATTCTTGCTGAACGTATCGGACGCCTCGACGATGCGCGCCTCGATCATCACCTGGCGCACGGGCACGTCGATCTTGGCGAGCAGCTTTCTGACTTCCTCGAGCCGCGTCGGCGTGTCCTGCACGAAAAGCGTGTTGGTGCGCGCATCGACCACCGCGCTGCCGCGCTTGGACAGGATCGGCTGCGTCTTGTCAGAAAGGAGCTTCGCCACGTCGGCCGCCTTCTGGTAGTTCATCTGGAACGCCTCGGTGCGCGTCTGCTCGAGGTCCTGGATCTGCTGGTTGGCCTCCAGCGCCAGCTTCTCGCGCGTCGCCAGCTCGTCACGCGGCGCGATCCAGATGACGTTGCCGTTGCGCCGGCTGTCCAGGCCGCGGGTCTGCAGGATGATGTCCATCGCCTGGTCCCAGGGCACGTCCTTCAGCCGCAGCGTGATGCTGCCGCCGACCGAGTCGCTGGTGATGATGTTGAGGTCGGTGAAATCCGCGAGCACGTTGAGAATCGCCCGTACTTCCACGTTCTGGAAATTGAGCGAGAGCTTCTCGCCGACATACTGGCCCTTCTTCGGCGTCGAGTCGGGTGCGACCGGCTTCACCTCGACCACGAACTGGGTATCGGACTGGTAGGCGTTATGGTCCCACTGCCCGCGCGGCTCGATCACCATGCGCACGTTCTCGCCCTGCTGGAAAGTGCTGATGGTCTGCACCGGGGTGGCGAAATCGACTACGTCCAGCCGGCGGCGCAGATTGTCCGGCAACGCCGTCTTCAGAAAATCGACGATGATGTTCTGTCCCTGCTGGCGGATATCGATGCCCGTCGAGGTGTCCGACAGATCGACGACCACGCGCCCTTCGCCGGTGCGCCCCCGCCGGAAATCGATATCGCGGATGGCGTGCTTCGATTCGCCCCGCCCTTCGGCGAAATTGGCCACCTTGTCGCCAGGGGCCACGGCGGCCGCGGCCAGCGTCACCACCACGCTGCGGCCATCGAGCGCCACTTCATGCGCGACAGGGCGGGTGAGATTGAGCACCACGCGCGTCTTGTCCGGCGCCTGCACCAGGTTCAGGGAGCGCAGTTCGCCCTGCGCGACGTCCTGGCTGGAGCGGCCGAGCGCGTTGACCGTGCCGACGAAATCGAAAGCGATGCGCGCGGGGTTGGCGACGCTGAAGCTGGGCGGCGCGGCCTTCAGCGCTTCCTTGGTAGTGATGCGCAGCACCACCTTGCCACCCTGCTGCGAGACGTCGACCGCCTCGATGCTGTTGGCCTGGGCGAGCGCAACGCCCGTGCCCGCGAGGCTAAGAACGAGCGCGCCGAATACCGCGCGCACGATGTGGGTGGTTGTCATTTCTTTACCTCCTGCAATTGCAGCGCGCTCGCCCGCTCGATCCATTCCCCGCTGCCTTCCTGGATCAGCTCTTTGAGGCTGATCTGCACTTCGTCGATGCCGGTGATGACGCCGAAGTTCTGCCCCATGTAGTTGCCCTTCTTCACGCGGTACAGGTTGGGGCCGGCTTTCACCAGACCGAAGGTCTCCCGTCCCTGCGTGAGCGATCCCACCATCTGGATCGATTCCAGCGGGAACGCTTCGAGCGGCTCCTTCGGGCGGTCGAGATCCGGCTGCTTGCCGCTCGGCGCGGCGCCGGGTCCTCCCGCCACCGCGACTTCGATGCGGTCCGGACGGAACGGATCGACCTCGTTCTCCGCCTGGTAAGGCACCGGCTCGTAGGGCCGTACCTGCGGCAGCGGATCGACCCGGCCGCGCAGGTCCTTGGTCATGTCGTTCAGTTCCTTCCTCAGGTCGCTGTATTGCTCGCCTTCGCAGCCGGCCAGCAGGACTACGCACGCCACCAGCAACAGGCGATTCATCGCCGCCCCTTGCGCGCACCGGCCGCGGCCTTGCGCTGCGCGGCCACCTCGTCATCGTCCAGGTAGCGGAAGGTACGCGCCGTGACGTCCATGACCAGGGTGCCATCTTTGGCCGCGGCAATGGCCACGTCGTTCAGCGTGACAATACGCGAGAGTTGCCCCACGTCGCTCGCGAATGCGCCCATGTCGTGATACACGCCGACCACCTTCACGGTGATCGGCAGCTCGGCGTAGAAGTCGCGCACGATCTCCTGGCCGGCCGGCTTGAACAACTCGAACTGCAGGCCGCGGCCCAGGCCCGCCTGGTTGATGTCCACGAGCAGCGCGTCCATTTGCGAGCGGTTGGGCAGTTGCTTCAGCAGCGCGCCGAACTGCGTGTCGATCTCCCGCAACTGCTGCTTGTGCAGGTCGAGATTGACCGCCTGCTTCTTCTTGTTGAGGTAATCCTGCTTGAACTTGGCCTCGTTCGCCTTGCCGAGCTCGAGTTCCTCGAGCTGGCCCTGCCACAGGCCGAAGTAGCCCAT
Source organism: Betaproteobacteria bacterium (assembly GCA_029865405.1). The sequence goes on along the minus strand of JAOUGZ010000009.1, from coordinate 7,570 downwards.
CACCGGCAGCGCCGTCACGATCGCCAACAGCACCACCGCCTTCGGGATCGCGGTCCACGAGCCCGGATCGCGCCAGTTGGTGGCCTTGAAGTCTTCCGCAATCTTCTTGAAGTCGATCGCCATCGCCATGGTTCAGCCCTTCTTCGCCGGCGCCTTGGCCGCGTCCTTGGGCGCTTCCTTGAGCTGGACGCGCTTGAGCTGCAGGTTCATGTTGAATTCGGACAGGCGCTTGCTGCCCACGCGCGAGGCCTTGATCTCGATGAGCTGAGGGGTGGCGAGCCACGGCGAGGACTCGATGTTGCGCATGAGCGTCGATACCCGCGCATTGGATTGGGCATAGCCCTGCACGTTGATCGACAGGCCCCGCTGCCGGAGCTGGCGCAGGTACACGCCTTCGGGCATCTGCCGCACCAGCTGGTCCAGCAGATGCACCGTCTGCGCGCGGTCGGCCTGCAGCGTCTCGATGATCTGCTTGCGCGCCAACAGCGCGGCGATCTCATCCTTGAGCTTCTTGATCTCGGCGATTTCCTTGTCCAGCTTCGCGATCTCGGAGCGGAGAAACGCGTTGCGCTGATCCTGCGTCGAGATCATGCCCGCGATATACAGGTAGCCGGCGCCGACCACGACCGCGCCCAGGATGGCCGTCAGCCCGGCGAGAACCGCGAAATGCTGGCGGCCGCGCTGGCGCCGCTCCTCGCGGTGCGGCAGCAGGTTGATGCGCACGTTCATGGGTCGAACCTGCGCATGGCGAGGCCGCAGGCCACGATCAGCGACGGCGCGTCGACCATCAGTTTTTTCATCTGGATGCGCGGCGACGCCTGCATCGCAGCGAACGGGTTGGCCACCATGGCCGGGACTTGCGTACGCGTCTGCACGATCTCGTCCATGCCCGGAATGACCGCCGAGCCGCCGGCGAGCAGGATCTGGTCGACGCTGTGGTACTGCGTCGAGGTGAAAAAGAACTGCAGCGCGCGCTGCACTTCCGTGGAGAGGTTCTCCATGAACGGCCGCAGCACTTCGGTCTCGAAGTCGTCGGGCAGGCCGCCCGAACGCTTGGCGCTTTCCGCCTCTTCGGCGCTCATACCGTAGCGGGCGACGATGTCCTGGGTGAGCTGGTTGCCGCCGAAAGCCTGCTCGCGCGTGTACACGGACTGGTCGTTGCGGATCACCGTCACGTTCATGACGTTGGCGCCGATGTCGACGATGGCGACGTTCAGGTCCTTGCCGGCGCCCGGCAGCTGCTGTACCACCAAGCTGAGCGCGGCCTGCTGGGCGAAGGACTCGATGTCCATCACCGCCGCCTTCAGGCCGGCGGATTCCGCCACGGCGACGCGGTCCTCGACCTTCTCCTTGCGCGTCGCAGCGATCATCACCTCCTGCTCGTCGGCCGAGCTGGGCGAGGGCCCCACGACCTGGAAGTCGAGATTCACTTCCTCCAGCGCGAACGGAATGTACTGGTTCGCTTCCGACTCGACCTGCACCTCCAACTCGTTCTCGCGCAGGCTCGCCGGGACGATGATCTTCTTCGTGATCACGGCGCCGGTAGGCACCGCCATGGCGACGTGCCTCGAGCGGGTCCCCAGGCGCTTGTAGCCGCGCTTGACGGCTTCCACGACCATTTCCAAGTTGCTGATATTGCCGTCGACGGTCGCGTCGCGCGGCAGCGGCTCGATGACGTAGCGTTCTACCCGATAGGCGCCTTTACCCGCGTCCACGATCTCCAGCATCTTCACCGACGATGAGCTGATGTCCAGCCCGAACAACGGCGGCGCCTTCGGGCTGAAGATGTCCAGTTGCATCGTTATTTCCCTTTTTGTATCGGCCCTTAGGCACGATACGTAGAATTTGCGTTAAATGCTAGCAACAACTCCCCCCTATGTCTAGCGAATCCGTCACCTTCTGGGGGAGGGCTATAATGCCCGCGATTTCCACACCCAGCAACTGCGGCCGCACCCCTGCCGCGATGAACGTCTAACCCTTGATGTGGCTTCGTTTTTTGACATTTCCGCTGGCCCTGTTCGGGGGCCTGCTGGCGGCTGCCCTGTGCGTCGGCGGACTGGTGGTAGCCCTCGCCTATCCGAACCTGCCCGCGCTCGACACCCTGACCGACTATCAGCCCAAGGTGCCATTGCGCGTCTACACGGCCGAGGGCGAGCTGATCGGCGAATTCGGCGAGGAGCGCCGGGTTCTGGTCGATATCAAGGAGGTGCCGCAGGCGCTCGTCAGCGCCATCATCGCTGCCGAAGACGAGCGCTTCTACCAGCATGCGGGCGTCGACTACATCGGCGTCGCGCGCGCCGCCTATGCCAACCTCCTGACCGGCGGGCGGCGCCAGGGCGCGAGCACCATCACCATGCAGGTCGCGCGCAACTTCTTCCTGTCGTCCGAGAAGACGCTGACGCGCAAGCTGTACGAGGTGCTGCTGGCGGTGAAGATCGAGCGCAACCTCGGCAAGGACCAGATCCTCGAGCTGTACCTCAATCAGATCTACCTCGGGCAGCGCGCGTACGGTTTTGCCTCGGCCGCGCACACGTACTTCGGCAAGTCGCTCGAGAAGCTCTCGCTTGCCGAAGCGGCCATGCTCGCCGCCTTGCCAAAGGCGCCGTCCAGCTACAACCCGGTGGCGAACCCGCAGCGTGCAAAGCAGCGCCAGCTGTACGTGCTGCGGCGCATGCGCGAGCTCGGCTACGTCACGGTGGACGAGTTCGAAAGCGCCGCCGCCGCCCCGATCATTACGCGCAGAGTGGCGGAGGTCTACGGCGTGCGTGCGGAATTCGTGGCCGAGATGGTGCGGCAGGCCGTCTACGAGCAGTACCCCGAGGACGCCTACAGTCGCGGCTTTCGCGTGTACACCACCATTCGCAAAGCGGACCAGGCGGCCGCGGTGCAGGCGCTGCGCCACGGCCTGATGGAATACGACCGGCGCTCAGGCTACCGGGGGCCGGAGGGATTCATCGACCTGGCAGCGGGCGCCGACGAGGCGGATATCGAGGAAGCCCTCGCCGAGCGCGAGGACGACGACGATCTGCGCGTCGCGCTGGTAATCGAGGCCACGCAGCGCGAGGTGAAGGCGGTTCTGAAAGACGGCGAGGCCGTGAGCGTCACCGGCGAAGGACTGCGCTTTGCGGCGCCCTCGCTACAGCGCGTCGCCGCGCAGCGCCGCATTCGCCGCGGCGCGATCGTGCGTGTGCGCACGCTGGACGCAAAGAACTGGGAAATCGTGCAGCTGCCGGAGGCTGAAGCCGCCTTCATCGCCATGGACCCGGGCGACGGGGCGATTCGCGCGCTGGTCGGGGGCTTCCAGTACTACCGGAGCAAGTTCAACCACGTCACCCAGGCCTGGCGGCAGGCCGGCTCGGCGTTCAAGCCTTTCATCTATTCGGCCGCGCTCGAGCGCGGGTTCACCGCCGCCACGGTGGTGCCCGACGAACCGATCGCCATCGAAGCCGACGTCACTGGCAGCCAGCGCTGGGAGCCGAAGAATTTCGACGGCAAGTTCGAGGGCCCGATGCGGCTGCGCACGGCGCTGGTGAAGTCCAAGAACATGGTTTCGATCCGCGTCCTCGACGCCATCGGCGTCAAGTACGCCCAGGACTACATCACGCGTTTCGGCTTCGACGGCGAGCGCCACCCGCCCTATCTGACCATGGCGCTCGGCTCGGGCACCGTCACCCCCTGGCAGATGGCGCGTGCCTACGCGGTATTCGCCAACGGAGGCTACCTGGTGCAACCGTACTTCATCCAGAAGATCGTCGACGACCGGGGTAATCCGCTGGGCGAGGCGCGCCCGCAGCGCGCCGGAGACGAGTCGCTGCGCGTCATCGACACGCGCAATGCCTTCATCATGGACAGCCTGATGCAGGACGTGGCGCGTGTCGGCACTGCGGCGCGCGCAGCGAGCCTCGGCCGCAAGGACGTGGCCGGCAAGACCGGCACCACGAACGAGTTCATCGACGCCTGGTTTGCCGGCTACCTGCCGGGCCTGGTCGGCGTATCCTGGGTCGGCTACGACCAGCCACGCTCGCTCGGCAGGAATCAGAGCGGTGGCCTGGTGGCGCTGCCGATCTGGGTGGGGTACATGGAAAAGATACAGAAGGCGGTGCCCGAGATGCAGCGCATCGTTCCCGACGGGGTGGTCACCGCCGAGACCTTCAGCCTCGATCCGGAAACGCTGGGCGAAGTGAAGCATCTGCCCGAGTACTTCTACCGCGAGTTCGTGCCGAAGGACGATACGCCGCCGTTTCCCCTGCTGCCGGTGTTCGTTCCGCCCCCGGAAGGATCGGCGATTCCGGGCTTTCCGGGCACGCCGGGGTCGGCGCCGCAGCCGGGATCGCCGTTGCCGCAGGCGCTGCCGCCGCTCGTGCCGCGACCCGCGCCCGCCGTGCCGCCGCCCTCCGGCTAAGCCGGCGCCAGGATCACCGGCGTCGCGCTTTGTGCCGACACCAGGCGCGACAGCGCCGCGTAGAGCTCTGTGCCGTCGCGCGTATCGCGCCAGGCATTGCCGGCATGGCGAAAATGAAATCCGCCCGATTTCGCCGCCACCCAGATTTCGCGCGCAGCCGTGTGGCGGTTGATGATCATCTTCGTGCCGTCGGCGAACTCGATCTCAAGCACGCCCGCGCCCTTGGTCTGGACGTCGGCGTCCACCGCGGCCTTGTCGAAGGCGCGTTCCACTGCCGACAGCGTGGCCTCGGCAAGCGACTCGAACTCGGCGTCCGTCATGCGCGGGTTCCCTGATAACATGAACATTTTAGCCGCCGCCGGATGCGTTCTCTCGTCCTAGTTGCCGCCGCCGTGCTGCTGGCCGCGGCCTGCGGACAGCGGGGGCCGCTGTACCTGCGCGACAAGCCGCCGCCCAGCATCAACCCGCCCAAGGCCGAGCCTTATCAGCCGGTTCCCTACCCCGCGGACGCCGAGCGCGTTCCCGAGAAGAAATAGCAGCCGATGGAATTCGCGTACCGCAATGGCGCGCTGTGCGCCGAACAGGTGCCGCTCGACGAGATCGCGCGGCGCTTCGGCACGCCCTGCTTCATCTACTCGCGCGCCGCGGTGGAGCGGCAGTACCGCGCTTACGCGCAGGCGCTCGGGAACCGAAAGGCGCTGGTGGCGTACTCCGTGAAGGCCAACTCCAACCTGGCCGTTCTTGCGCTGATGGCGCGCCTTGGCGCAGGGTTCGACATCGTCTCGGGCGGCGAACTGGCGCGCGTGCTGGCCGCGGGCGGGGACGCACGCAAGGTGGTCTTCTCGGGCGTCGGCAAGAGCGAGGAGGAGATCGAGCGGGCGCTACGGGCGGATATCCTGTGCCTCAACATCGAATCCGAGCCCGAGCTCGCGCGTGTTGCGGCCGTCGCCGCGCGCCTCGGCAAGCGCGCGCCGATCGCGCTGCGCATCAATCCCGACGTCGACGCAAAGACCCATCCCCATGTCTCAACGGGCCTGCGGCAGAGCAAGTTCGGCGTGCCGTACGCCGAGGCCGAGCGGCTGTACCGCGAGGCGGCCCGGCGCCCGCATCTCGAGCCAGTTGGGATCGGCTGCCACATCGGCTCTCTGCTGGCCGACCCCGCACCCTGGGTCGAGGCCGCGGCGCGCGTGATCGAGCTGGCGGACCATATCGAGCAAGGCGGCATTTCGCTCCAGCACATCGATGTCGGCGGCGGCATCGGCATCCGTTACCGGGACGAGCCCCAGAGATCGATCGAGGATTTCGTGGGTGGTGCGCTACGAGCGCTCGGTGCGCGGCCGAAGACCCTGATCGTCGATCCGGGGCGCTCGATCGTCGGCAACGCCGGTGTGCTGCTCACGCGGGTCGAGTACGTGAAGCCGGGCGCCGCCAGGAACTTCCTGGTCGTCGACGCCGCCATGAACGACCTGCTCCGTCCGGCGCTTTACGACGCCTGGCACGAGGTGCGCACGGTGCGCGAGCCGCGCGCGTCCGCCGCGACATCCGTCTATGACGTTGTCGGCCCGATCTGCGAGAGCGCGGATTTCCTCGCCAGGGACCGCGCACTGGCGGCGGGCGCCGGTGACCTGCTCGCGATCCTGTCCGCCGGCGCCTATAGCATGAGCATGAGCTCGAACTACAACTCGCGGCCGCGTGCCGCCGAGGTGCTGGTGGATGGCGCGGTTGCGCATCTCGTGCGGCGCCGCGAAGAGGTGCCGGAACTGTTTGCGGGCGAAAGCATCCCGGCGTGGTGAAATCGGCACAACGACAAAGGCCAACATGACTGAGACCCAGAACCTCGCCGTATTCTGCGATTTCGAGAACATCGCCCTGGGCGTGCGCGACGCCAAGTACGAGAAGTTCGACATCGGTCGCGTGCTGGAGAAGCTGCTGCTCAAGGGCTCGATCGTGGTGAAGAAGGCCTACTGCGACTGGGACCGCTACAAGGAGTTCAAGTCGCCGATGCACGCCGCGGCCTTCGAGCTGATCGAGATCCCGCACCGCAGCCAGTCGGGCAAGAACTCCGCCGACATCCGCATGGTCGTGGATGCGCTGGATCTCTGCTACACGAAGGAGCATGTGGACACCTTCGTCGTGGTCAGCGGCGACTCGGACTTCTCGCCCCTCGTCTCCAAGCTGCGCGAGAACGCGAAGACCGTGATCGGCGTCGGGGTGAAGAACTCCTCCTCCGACCTGCTGATCTCCAACTGCGACGAGTTCATCTATTACGACGACCTGGTGCGCGAGGACGAGGCGAAGCGCCGTGCGGCGAAGAAGCGCCGCGAGACGCGTCCCGCCGGCAGCGCGAGGGAGGCCGCGCCCAGCGACGAGAAGAAGCAGGAGGCCTACGACCTGGTGATCGAGACGCTGCAGGCGCTGATCGCCGAGCGCGGCGAAGGCGAGAAGATCTGGGGCTCGATGGTGAAGCAGGCGCTCAAGCGCCGCAAACCCGGCTTCAACGAGTCCTACTACGGCTTCAAGGCCTTCTCCGACCTGCTGGAGGAGCTGGGGAACCGCAAGCTCCTCACCCTCGAGTACGACGACAAATCGGGCGGCTACCTGATCCGCCCGGCCCACGTTGGCTGAGGCGCGTCACGGATTGAGCTGCCGGTAGACCTCGTTCGCGAGCCGCAGCAGCTCCTCGCGCTCGAGGTCGGCCGAGGACAGGGCGTAGCCGAACTTGCGGTCAATCCAGTAGAACACGCGCACATTGCCCTCGCGCGCGAAGCGGAAAGCGGTTTCGCGCTGATCGGGTCCCTCGGTCCGCACGTACAGCGTCACGCGCCGCCCGGGCGCGCTTTGGTACATGAACTGCGCCACCGGGCCGGGATCCCGCGGCAGGAGGCGTCCGCCCACCAGCGTCATGCCTTCGGCCTCAAGCCGCGGCGCACGCACGTCGCCGCCGAGGCGCTTCGACAGCCAGGCCACCAGGTGCTGTTCCTGGTCCGCACCGACTTCGACGGGGTGGCGCACTTCGGGCGCGTAAGTGGCATGCGCGAGGGCCGCGCGGTGCGCGATCACCGGAATCTCCGGCTGCGCCAGCGGAACGCGAACGCGCTGCGCATGCAATTGCCAGCCCGTGACGCCACCGAGCGCCGCGCCGACGGCGATCCAGCCGGCGATCGCCGA
>JAOUGZ010000286.1 GCA_029865405.1 Betaproteobacteria bacterium | reverse complement strand
TCGACAGCAGCGCCGCGCTGTTCGAGCCATGCGCGCTGTGACATTCGCTGCAGGCGAGAAGGCCGAAACGCACTGGATGCGCGGACGGCTTGTTGAAGTCCGCGCGCTGCTTCTTGTGGCAGCGGTAACAGACCTCGGCCTGCGTGGCCTTGGCAAGCACGGGATCGCGCTCCGCGTGCAGCTTGTGGCAGCTGGTGCACGCGAGGTTGCTGCTTTCATGCGTGCTGCCGATCCAGCCGATGCGGGAATGGCCCTGGTGGCAGTTCAGGCAGGCCTGGTTGCGCTGCCTGACCGAAAAGACGGAAGTCTCCTTGAAGCTGTTGATCGCCTCCTTGCTGGCCGTGCCGGCGTGGTTGGCGCCCGGGCCGTGGCAGGCCTCGCACTGCAATCCTGCAAAGGGCGTGCGCGGGTCGGCGCGGTTGGCATGCTTGGTCTTGAAGATCGGGAAGATCGGGTACGGCCACTCCTCGGTGTGGCAGGTCAGGCAGGTGTCGGCGCCTTGCTCGCTGTAATGGATTCCCTGGCCTGCGGCGGGCGATTCGGCGGCGGCAGCCTGGGCGGATGCGGCAACGCTGAACGCGAGGCCCGACGACACGAGCAGGGCAGCCAGCAGTGATTTCTCGATATTCATCGTTGACTGCCCATTAGCCTTCCTTGCATCAAGGGCCGGATTCGGCCGCCATTCCTACTGCACACCGTGGACCGCCTTGACGTCCGCCGGCGCGTTCGGTGCATGGCAATAGATGCAGAGTTCAGGCGGGGCGGCGTCAATCGCCGCCTGTGTCACCGAGAACTGCGCAGCGCCCAGGCCTATCATGTGAGCCCGCGGTCCCGCCTTGTCATGGCACGACGAGCATACAGCTGCGGTCGGCGAGGTTCTGAGGTTGTCCGCGGCATCGCTCGTCGAGGCCTGCGTGTCGGTCGTGGTCCCGAGGATGCCGTTGGCCGCCGGTGCGTCCCAGACGCCCGCCAACTGGTACGACGTGCTGGTATGGCACGCGGTGCAGTTGCTCAGCTTTCCCGGAAACACCACCTGGCTGAAGTCGTTCGCGCCGGTGAAGCCGTAGACCACGAGACCCTTCTCGCGGAAACCGCCGCTGCCCTCCTGGCCGGCGTGGACACCATGGATCAACGTCTTGAAGTCGACGGCTTCCTCCGCCTTGCCGTCGACGAACGGGCCCGTGATGCGCCGCCCCTTGTCCGTCGCGTTCGGGTTGTGGCACACCACGCAAACGCCGGGCTCGCCGGTGCGGTTGTTGCCGTGCACGCTCAGCACATCATGGCACACGTTGCATTTGGCTATGTCGACGACCGACCGTCGCGGCGCCGCCGTGCCGGTGATCGCGAAATCCCGGAAGACGCTGTTCGCCGATAACCGGTCGGCGAACGTGCCCGGAGGCAGGGTAATGTCATCGGATGAGGGCCCCGTGCTGCTGACATCGCCCGCCGGATGTCCATCCATCATGACTCGCAGCGTGCTCTGCCCCACGGGAATCGCTACCGGCGAGTCCACGGTGTAGGTGCCGGGCGCGGCTCCCGGAACGACGGCAATATTGTTCAGGAGATCGACGCGGACAGGCTGACCGAAGTTCTCGCCGCTGCCGTCGCTGCCGGCATCCGCTTTGCTCGCCATCGTCCAGCCCAGCTTGACGGTGAGCGAGCTGAGGCCGGCCGTCGTGAATGCAGGATGCGCCTTGATGTCGTACGGCGCATCGCCATTGCTCGGATCGGTGACCGAGAAAGTGATCACGGGGACGCTGCCCGCCGAGGTGGGCGCGGCGCTGATGATGTTGAACTTGAACTTCCCTGACGCCGTCTTGAAACGCGCCGGGAAGTTATGCTCCACCGCTGCATCCCTGACTCTTCCGGGTCCATGGCACAGCGCGCACGTGCTGCTGTCCGTCGCCGGGCCGGCCGGGTGCGCTTCATCCTGGTACGGCTTCGCCGGGTCCGGTTGGACTGTGAAGTAGACATTGTCGTGGCAGGAGCCGCAGGCCGCAATGCTGGGCTGCGTCTTCCAGTTGTCGCCCTGCGCGCTGCTCGCGCCGTCGTGACAGCGCGTGCAGTTGCGGGCGTCCTGCGTGAAGGTGGGCTGCGAAAAATCGCGGGCGCCGATCATGTATGGGGTGCCCGCCGTGACGCTGGGCAGCGTGGGCGGCATATAGTTTGGCGCGCCGGGATCCGAGGGATTCAGGCTGTTGTAAATGTTGAAGTGGATCTTGTGCACCATCACCTTGAAATCCACCGTCTGGTTCGGCACGCCGGCGACCCACGAGCCCGGGTTGTGGCAGGTAACGCACAGCCTGGTGTCGACGCGTGTGCCGTGCGCCGAGAGTTCGTGATGGCACTGGTTGCAGGTGGACGTCAGCACGACATCGCGCGCCGCGGGCGCGCCGCCGCTCGGCACGAAATCCAATACGCCCGTGGCCTTCGGATAGGCGTTGTTGCCCTGCTGAATCGTCACGCGGTGCGTCAAGCTCGGCTGATAGCCGATGTTCAACGGCTTGCCGTCGGCGTCCGTGCAGGGCGCCGGGCAAGGGTTCGCCGCCGGATTCGTGATATCGGTGGCGAAGGTATAGGTGTACGTCCCGTTTCCGCGGTTCACCAGCGTGCCGAAGGCATAGCCGGCAGCGGAACGCTCCTGGCTGCCCTGCACGGCGCCGCCCCCGTCGCGGTTGATGTAGTTCTGCCAGGTGCTGGGCTCGCCGTTGGACATCGGCACCAGCTTGGCGATGTTGAAACGCAGGTCCGTGCTGGCCAGGCCGGCCATGCCGACGCCGGCCTCGTTGGTGACCGTAAAATTCACTTGCGGCGGGCTGGTGACGCATGCGCCGTTGATCGCGATGTTCAGCGTGGTCGAGGCCGCGAGCGCCGACGTGCCGGCGGCTGACGCCGCCGGCGGCGCGGGCGTCGGGCCGCAACCCGCACTGCTACTGGTGCCGCCCTCAGAGCCGCCGCCACACCCGGCCACGGCAAGCGCCAGCAGGCTCGCCGCCGCAACTTCGGTCCATCGACCCCGGGTCCGATTACCGCCCATGACTGTCCACAAAAAGAAGGGAGGGCCTTTGCCGGCCCTCCCCGTTCACTCTACCGCGCTTCCTGCCTAACGCAAGCCGTGAACCAGATCCACCGGCCTGAGCGCGCCCACCCTGGCCTCGTGGCAGCCCTGGCAGACCTCGAACACCGTGCCGTTCAGGACGTCGCCTTGAGTCAGCGTGCCGAAGGTGGCGCCGCCCATGTTGACGACGTGCGTCTTCAGGCCGGTCGCATCGTGGCAGGCGGTGCAGGTGGCCGCCTTGGGCGAGATCACGAGATCGTCCAGGGTGCCGCGAACGCCGTCCACCCCGTTGCCGATGCCGGCACCGAGCACGCCGCGGTCCTCTTTCCACGAATCGTTCACGTGGCAGGCATTGCAGTCCCGGATCAGCCCGGGGTAGGCCACTTCGGCGGTGAAGTTCTCGACTCCAGATGCCGGGTCGGTGATCGGGCGCCCTGACGAGTCCGTGCAAACTGCCCCCGGATCCGCCGGCGTGACTGTCGACACGCAAGCCTTGTCATAGGAGTCCACCCGAACGTTGCCATGCGTGTACGGATAGGTTCTCTCCGTGCCGCCGTGGATGCCATGGATCATGCGCTTCATCTGGTAGGACTCCCGGGCGCCGCTGCCGTCCGCCATGACGGTCGACGAAATCCGGTTCGGGTCGTGGCAGACGACGCAAGCCTCGACGATATTGCGGGCGCCGGAGTGGAAGGCGTTCTCGAGCGTATTGGAGCCCGAGGCCGTCCCCAGCAGGCCGTGGCACGCGTTGCACTTCTCGGTCGAGACGACGGCACGCCGCGGATTCGAGGAACCGGTGAGAACGACGTCCTTGAACGTGTTCTGCGCCGCTACGTTGACGAGCGTCGTCGGCGTATCAGGAAGCCGCGTCACGGGATCCAGCTTCGCCTCCTTGATCTGGCCGTAGCTGACGACCCTGGCGGTCCCTCTGGCTACGTGGGTCGCCGTATCCGCAGGCACCGTAATGTCCACGGTGTAATGATTGCCCCCGAGGCTGGTCACGCCGGCCCGTGCCGCATAGGCATTAGCACTGCTGCCGCCGTTGTTGTAGCTCGAGAACTCTGTCACCGCAGTCGGCTGATTCGGCAGGCTCTGGTAGGCGAGAATGAAGCGCAGATTTCCGAATGTGTCGTTGCTGCCGCAAACGGCCGGCGTACCGGCGCAGCCGGCGAACAGGTCATAGGCCGCGTCGTTGTTGGTCGGGTCGGAGACGTAGTACTGGACCCGCACCGTTCCGGTCGTGCCGGGCCCGGGGGCGGCAACGAGCGTCGCGCTCTCGATGTTCACCTTGTACTTCTTCGAGTTCACGTCGAGCTGGTTGAAGTGCACCTGGTCGGGACGCCATGTCTCCCCTGCGCCGTGGCAGTCCTTGCACGTGAAGTTGCTGACGTCGGCCACGGTCGCACCCAGCCTGAGGGTCGTGACGTGGATGTTGTACCAGGTGCCGGGGTGGCCGGCGGTCGCCGGTCCGGGCTGGTGGCACGTCAGGCAGGCTTCCTTGCTGGGTCTTTCCTTCCAGTTGTTGGCCTGCGGCGCCTTGACGTTGTCGTGGCACTTGGTGCAGTTGCGCAGGTCCTGCGGGAAGCCTACTTCCGCGTAGTTGTGCTCGCTGTTGCTGAA
>JAOUGZ010000285.1 GCA_029865405.1 Betaproteobacteria bacterium | reverse complement strand
GGCGAAGATTCCCTACTACACCGAGCCCGTCGCGACGGCGCAGGGCAAGGTGACGCGCGTGCGCGCGGGACCGTTCGCGACCCGCGATGCGGCCGAGCGCGCGCTCAAGCAGATCAAGGCGCTCGGATTCAAGCCGGGCGGCGTGACCACGCGTTCATGAGATGACCTGGGTCGACTACCTGATCCTGGGCGGGTTCCTCGTTTCGATCGCCTGGGGCGCGTGGCGCGGGCTGGTGCGCGAAGTGATCTCGGTTGCCGCCTGGGTGCTGGCGTTCCTGGGTGCAAACTACTTCGGCAGTCCGCTGTCCGAGGTGATGCCCGCATCGATTCCGTCGCCCGAACTGCGCGTCCTCATCGCGTTCGTCGCGGTATTCGTGGTCATTCTCGCCGTGTGCACGCTGCTCGGGCAGTTCCTGCGCAAGCTGGTGAAGGTGGCGGGGCTGGGAGAGCTGGACCACGTGCTCGGGGGCATGTTCGGGGTGGCGCGCGCCCTCGTCATCCTGCTGGCGTTCGCGATTGTCGCCGGGCTCACCGCCCTGCCGCGCCAACCCCTGTGGCGTGATTCGGTGTGCGGGCCGCCGATGGGGCGCGCGGCGCTGGCGCTGCGGCCCTGGCTGCCGCAGGCGCTCGCCCAGCGCCTGCGCTATCATTGATCCTTAACGTCACCGCGAGGCGGCTCCCATGTGCGGGATCCTCGGCATCGTAGCGCGCTCGCCCGTCAATCAGCTGCTGTATGACGGGTTGCTGCTCCTGCAGCACCGCGGCCAGGACGCGGCGGGCATCGTCACCGCCGAGCGCAAGACCTTCCACATGCAAAAGGCCAACGGCCAGGTGCGCGACGTCTTTCGCACGCGCAACATGCGCTCGCTGCCGGGCAATATCGGTGTCGCGCATTGCCGCTACCCGACCGCGGGCTCGGCCTTCAACTCGGCGGAGTCGCAGCCTTTCTACGTGAACTCCCCGTTCGGCATCGTGCTCGGCCACAACGGCAACCTGACGAACGCCGACCAGCTCAAGGAGGAGATGTTCCGCCAGGACCTGCGGCACATCAACACCAACTCGGACTCCGAAGTCCTGCTCAACGTGCTGGCGCACGAGCTGGAGAAGACCTCGGTCAAGCTGCGCCTGGACCCGCAGACGATCTTCCGCGCCGTAGCCAACGTGCACCGGCGCTGCCGCGGCGCGTATGCCGTGATCGCCATGATCGCCGGCTACGGCGTGCTTGCTTTCCGCGATCCCTACGGCATCCGCCCCGCGGTCATCGGCTACAACGAGACCGAGCGCGGCGCGGAATACATGGTGGCTTCGGAGTCCGTGGCGGTGGATGCGCTCGGCTTTCGCCTGTTGCGCGACGTCGCGCCGGGCGAGGCGGTGCTGATCGACGAGGACGGCAATTTCCACAGCCAGCAGTGTGCGCCGGCGACCTCGCTCAATCCCTGCATCTTCGAGTACGTCTACCTGGCGCGCCCGGATTCCGTGATCGACGGCGCGTCGGTGTACGAGGCGCGGCTGGTGATGGGCGAGAAGCTGGCGGAGAAGATTCGCCGCAGCTATCGCCATCTCGACATCGACGTGGTGATTCCGATACCGGACTCGAGCCGGCCGTCGGCGCTGCAGCTCGCGCAGGGGCTGGGATTGCCTTACCGCGAAGGGTTCGTCAAGAATCGCTACATCGGCCGCACCTTCATCATGCCCGGGCACGCGGTGCGCCGACGCTCGGTGCGCCAGAAGCTGAACACGATCGGGGTCGAGTTCAAAGGGAAGAACGTGCTGCTGGTGGACGATTCCATCGTGCGCGGCACCACCAGCGGCGAGATCGTGCAGATGGCGCGCGAAGGCGGGGCGCGCAAGGTGTATTTCGCCTCGGCGGCGCCGCCGGTGCGCTTTCCCAACGTCTACGGCATCGACATGCCGACGCGCTCGGAGCTGATCGCGGCGCACCGCAGCGAGGACGAAGTCGGCCGCGAAATCGGCGCCGACGCGCTCATCTACCAGGAGCTCGGGGCGCTGCAGGACGCCGTGCGCCAGGTGAACCCCAAGCTGAAGACCTTCGAGACGTCGTGCTTCGACGGCAACTACATCACGGGCGACGTCACCAGCGATTACCTGCGGGCCATCGAGGTGCGGCGCGACGCCGCGCGCGACTCGGGCGACGACGCCGAGGGCGCCCAGCTCGATCTCAATCTGGTCACGGCCCAATGAATTTGCTATAGTCCGTTTCGCGCCGATTTGAGCCACAGCTTGCGGGCGCATTACAAATACAGCTAAAGCGTGCCGAGAGAGCCCGGTCCGCTTAGTGAGTGAAAGGACCGGGTTTTTTTATGGCAGAACGGTTTGAGCAATCCACCCTGGGGGTGCGCGCGGGTCAGCACCGCACCGGGTTCCAGGAGCATTCCGAGGCCCTGTTCCTCACCTCGAGCTACGTGTTCGAGAATGCGGCGCAGGCCGCCGCGGGCTTTGCCGGCGGCAGCGACGGCTATGTCTACTCGCGCTACACCAATCCCACCGTCACCATGATGCAGGAGCGCCTGGCGGCGCTCGAGGGGGCGCAAGCCTGCGTGGCCACCGCCTCGGGCATGTCGGCGATCCTCGCCACGGCCATGGTGCTGCTCAAGGCGGGCGACCACGTCGTTTCCTCGAACGCGATATTCGGCGCGACGGTGCAGCTGTTCTCCACGCTGCTCGCGAAGTTCGGCATCGAGACCACCTTCGTGCCGCTGACGCGCATCGACGAGTGGCAGCGGGCGGCGCGGCCGAACACGCGGCTCTTCTTCCTCGAATCGCCGTCCAATCCCCTGGGCGAGGTCGCCGACATCGCGGCAATTGCCGCCGTGGCGAAGAAGGCGGGGGCGACGCTGGCGGTGGACAACTGCCTGTGCACGCCGGTGCTGCAACGGCCGCTGGCGCTGGGCGCCGACCTGGTCATCCACTCGGCCACCAAGTACCTCGACGGGCAGGGAAGGGTGCTGGGCGGCGCGATTGCCGGCGCCAAGGGGCCCGTCCTGGACAACCTGGTGGGATTCCTGCGCACCGCCGGTCCGTCGATTTCGCCGTTCAACGCCTGGGTCATCCTCAAGGGGATGGAAACGCTCGAAATCCGCATGCTCGCGCAGTCCGAGCGGGCGCTCGCCGTCGCACGTTGGCTCGAGCAGCATCCGCGCGTCGCCCGAGTCCACTACCCGGGCTTGCCGAGCCACCCGCAGCACGCGCTGGCGATGCGACAGCAGCGCGCCGGCGGCGCCATCGTGTCGTTCGAGGTGAAGGGCGGCAAGGACGTCGCCTGGAAGGTCATCGACTCGACGAAGCTCATTTCGATCACCGGCAATCTGGGCGACGTCAAGACGACCATTACGCACCCGGCGACGACCACCCACGGGCGCTTGACGCCCGAGGCGCGTGCCGCGGCCGGCATTGGCGACGGCTTGATCCGGCTGGCGGTGGGCCTGGAGGGCGTCGGAGACCTGAAGACCGACCTGTCCCGCGGCCTGGGCTAGAGCCCCATCAGCCGCGGCCCGGTGTCGTCCACGGCGAGGTAGCCGCCGATCTCGTACCAGTCGGGGAGCACCCAGCGCTCGCAGCGCCGGCCGTCGACTTCCAGTACGTGGCGCGCCGGGCGGTGCGTGTGCCCGTGCACCAGGCGCGTAAGGCCATGCGTGCGCAGCACTTCGCGCACCGCCGCCTGGTTGACGTCCATGATCTCGGCGGGCTTCGCGCCGACGACCTCCTTGCTCTTTTCGCGCAAGGCCTGCAGCGCGCGGCGCCGCTCTGGCAGCGACTTCGCCAGAAACTCCAGTTGCCAGGCGCGCGAGCGCGCCTGGCGCCGCCAGGCCTGGTAGTCGTGATCGTCGGTGCACAGGGTGTCGCCGTGCATCAGCAGCGTGCGCATGCCGCCGATGTCTTTCACCGACGGATCGTCGAGCAGGCGCGCGCCGCTCGCCTTGCAGAAGCGCGGGCCGACGAGGAAATCGCGGTTGCCGTGCATGAAGGCCACGCTCACGCCCTGCCGCGCGAGCGCGGCTAGGGCGTCGGCCACGCGCCGCGCGAGCGGATCGCCGCTGGGTGCCTCGAGCTCGTCGTCGCCGATCCAGTACTCGAAGAGATCGCCCAGGATGTAGAGCGCCGATGCGCGGGCCGCGTGCGCTCGGAGGAACTCGAAGAACCGCTCGTTGATCGCCGGGCGCTCGCCCGAGAGGTGCAGGTCCGAGACGAACAGCGTGGCGGGCACGCCGCCGGACTACTTGCCGACCACGGTGGCCGACTGGATCACCACCGCCTCGCGCGGCACGTCGCTGCGGAACGGGCCGCCGGCGCCGGTCGGGGTCTTGGCGATCTTCGTCACCACGTCCATCCCGGAGACCACCTTGCCGAACACGGCGTAGCCGTGGCCGTCGCCGCGTGCGTCGCCCCAGTTGAGGAAGGCGTTGTCTTTCACGTTGATGAAGAACTGCGCGGTCGCCGAATTGGGGTCCGAGGTGCGCGCCATGGCGATGGTGCCGATGTCGTTCTTCAGCCCGGCCTGAACCGCGCCTTGCGCCTCGTTCACGACCGCGGCGCGCGTCGCCTTCTGCTTGAAGTTCGCGTCGAAGCCGCCGCCCTGGACCATGAAGTTGGGAATCACGCGGTGGAAAATGGTGCCGTCGAAATGTCCATCCTTCACGTACTGCAGGAAATTGGCCACCGTCTT
>JAOUGZ010000284.1 GCA_029865405.1 Betaproteobacteria bacterium | reverse complement strand
TCTCGCGCGCGACCTGCGCGCGCAGTTGCATGGCGCCGATGCGCTCGCTCAGGTCGGCGCGCAGCCCGGGCGGCGGCTCGCCGCGCGACTTGCCCTTGGCAGCGTCGAGCAGCCAGCCCCCCATGATGCCGATCTGCTCGCCGATGTCGGCCGCGGGATCGGTGAAGTTCTCCACCACGCTTTCCACGAGCAGGAACGCCGACGCCATCTCGATGACCATCAGCTGGTCGCGCGCCGGGTACGGGTCGGGCAGGTGCGACGCGACCAGGGCGATGGCGTCAAGCAGACGCACGAGGTGCGGATTGCCGAGTTCGCCCGCCTTCGCCTTGAACGAGCCGACCAGCTCGCGGAACCGCGACGCGCTCTTGGGCTCGCCTGACACGTACTGCAGCCACATGCTCTTCAGCGCCTCGAGGCGCGAACGCACGTCGCTCAATGCGGGCTGCAGCCAGTCCATGTCGAACTGCATGACCTCGCCCGCCTCCGGTTCCGGGAACAGGCCGTCGAGCAGGTACAGCTGCTTCACTTCGCGCACGCGCGGCGTCGCCGGCTTGCATTTCGCGACTGCGTACAGCGCATCGCGCAGCAGCGTCTCGCTCACGGCCGTCGCGCCGGCCGCCAGGTCGCGCATCTGGAAATCGATCTTGTTGCACAGCGCCTTGGCGCGCGCCAGCCATTCGGCGTCGGGCGGCGCGCCCAGGCCCTCGACCAGCGCCAGGGCCACCCACCAGAGCGCGCGCGGCTCGGGCAGCTGCGCCGCGACCTGGTGCAGCGCGTCCAGCGCCTGATACATCTCGCGCAGCCCGCCCTGAGCGCGCAGCAACGCCAGCAACCCGCGCTGGAACAGCGCGCGCTGCGCCTGCAGGAACGGCGCCACCTCCTGCGCGCGCAGCGTGCGCGCCGCGGGGTGGGCCGGCGCCTGCAGGGCGAGGTCGGGAAAGAACAGGTCCTTCTCGGACGCGCCCGGCGTACCTTGCAGATCGCTCAGCTCCCGGTAGATCGGATAGAGGCGCAGCGGCACATTGGCCTGGCCGCGCTCGAGGCCATCGACGTAGTCCTTCAGCGCGAGCACGGCGCGGTCGATCGCGCCAATCGTGGACGCATCGGGCGGCGCGCCGTTGCCCCGCGCGAGGCCGCCTTCGATGGCCTCGCAGAAGCGCGTCGCGCCGGCCAGCCCGACCATGCGCAGCGCGCCGCTGACCTGGTGCAGGTGCTCGCGGCAGGCACCGAGCGCCGCCGTGTTCGCGGCATCGGCCTTGAAGCGTGCGATCTGCTCGTGCACGAGCGACAGCGCCTGGTCCACCTCGGTGGTGATCCAGGAAAGAATCGTCGTGGAGGCGCTGCTGCCCATGAGCCTCGTCAGGCGAGCTTGAAGCCGGCCACCGAAGCCTTCAGGCCGTTGGCGAGCTCGGTCAGGCGCTCGGCGGCGGTCGCGGTGGTCCGCGTGCCCTCGGTCGTTTGCCGCGTGATGGCGAGGATCTCCTGCATGGCCTCGGCCACGCGCGTCGCCGAGGCAGCCTGCTGCTCGGTGGCGTTGGAGATCGAGCCGATCAGCTCGGCCAGCTGGTTCGACACCGCTTCGATCTCGCGCAGGGCGCGATCGGCCTCGTCGGCCGTCTTCGTGCCCTCCACCACGCCGCGGGTGCTGCGCTCCATGGCCTCGACCGCATCCTGCGTGTCGCGCTGAATCGACTTGACGATGGCGCCGATGTGCTTGGTCGCCTCGGCGGAGCGCTCCGCGAGCCGCTGCACCTCTTCCGCCACCACCGTAAAGCCGCGCCCGGCCTCGCCGGCGGAGGCCGCCTGGATGGCGGCGTTGAGCGCCAGCACGTTCGTCTGCTCGGTGATGTCCGAGATCAGCTGCACGATCTCGCCGATCTCCTGCGACGATTCGCCGAGGCGCTTGATGCGTTTCGACGTTTCCTGGATCTGCTCGCGGATGTCGTTCATGCCGCGAATCGCGTTCTGCACCGCCTGCGCGCCCTTCTCGGCGGCATGCAGCGAGGTCTTCGCCACCTCGACCGAGTCGCCGGCGCTTTTCGACACCGCGCTCATCGATTGCGCCATCTGCGTCACCGACTGACCCGTGTCCTGGATTTCCACGGCCTGCTTCTGCGTCGCCAGCAGCAGCTGCGACGCCGTGCTCTGCGCTTCCGCCGTCGCCGTGGTCACCTGCTGCGCGGCAGTGTTGATGCCCGCCACCAGGCGGCGCAGCTCGTCGATGGTGTAGTTGATGGAGTCGGCGATGGCGCCGGTGATCTCCTCGGTCACCTGCGCCCGGGAGGTGAGATCGCCGTCCGCCAGGCTGCCGATCTCGTCGAGCAGCCGCAGGATGGCCTGCTGGTTCGCGCGGTTCTGCCGTTCGCTTTCCTCGGCCCGCCTGCGGCTGTCGGCGATGTACACCAGGCCGATCAGCACCGCCACCAGCAGGGCCACCAGCGACAGCACGCCGAGGGCAATGAAGTTGTAGCCGCGCTTGGCAAGTTCGTCCTCGTACGCGGCGCTCAGATTCTCAGCGGAGCGCAGCAGCGCCTCGCTGTCGTTGAAGATGTCGAACGCCGCGCGCTTGGCGCCGATCAGTCGCGCCTGGCTGCCGAGAATGTCGCTCACCGCGCGCTGGTAGTCGGTGAACGCCGTCTGCAGCTCGCCCAGCTTGCCGCGCAATTCGGCGTCGCCCACGCGCGCGATGCGCAGCGCCTCATTGCCCTGCAGGAGACCCTGCAAGGTGTCGCGGTAGGTGTTGGTGTCCTTGCCCAGCAGGAACGCCACCTCCGGGTCGACGATGTTCTCCGCCAGCATGACGTTGGCGTTCTTCGCCATGCGCTGCGTGAGCATCGTCAGTTGCGCGGTGATCGCGTTCTGACGCGCCGCGCCGCCCTTTTGCACGCTCAGCGCCGCAATCTCGTCGGTGAGCTCCTGCAGCACGGGGTTGTTGGCGTTGATCGCGCGTACCGCATTGCCCAGGGCGACGAGGTCGCGCTCCTCATCGATCACCAGGGCGGCGTTGCGTTCGGTCTTGCCCCATTCGCGGTCGAGCGCGTTCAGGCGCGGCTGCACCGCGTCCGGGGTGGGCGGCAGGCTGACCCCGCCACTTGCGCCGCCGAACGCCAGCAGCTTGATGAGGGCGGCGAACTCGTCGCGGCTGCTGCGCAGCTGCTTGAAGGCTTCGGCGTTGCCCTGGGAGGACTGCTGCGCCGCTTTCGCCAGGCGCTGCGACAACATCTGCAGCTTGCCGACACTCGCGATGTAGACCGTGCCGAACGTTCCCTGGCGCGTGTCGTAGACCACCACCGCCGCGACCAGCGCCAGCAGCAGCACGAGGGCGCCGATGAGGATCTGCAGCTGCCGGCCGATGGGCAGGTGCCCGATGAGCCACAGGCCACCCGTGGCGGCGGCCGGCCGGGCTGCGACCGGCTCGCCGGGATCGGCGCCGCGGCCAAGGAACGGGAGTTTGAGCGCGCCTATGCTGAATGCCATGGGTTTTCCTTTATCGCAAGAATTTCCCGCCGCGGCCGATGATCGTCAGGTCGACGAACTTCGATCCCGCGCGGTTGCTGGGCGAGTAGCTGACGAAGAATCCGCCCAGATCGACGTCCTGCATCCTCTCCAGCGCCGCGATGTAGCTTTCGCGCGTCAGGTTCCGGCCGGCGCGGCGCAGCCCTTCCACGGCCACCTTCGCCGAGAGGAAACCCTCCATGGCGCTGAAGTTGTAGTCGGTGAAACCCGCCTTCTCGGACAGCTGCTGGTACTCCTTCACCACCGGCACCGCGCGCCCCCACGGGAACGGCACGACCTGCGAGATCGCCACGCCGACGCCGTCCTTGCCCAGCGCGTCGGAAAGCGCCTTGCTGCCGACGAACGACACGTTGTAGAAGGTCGCGTTGCTGCCCGCCTTCTGCATCTGCCGGATGAACTCCGCGCACGACGTGTAGGCGCTGATCATCACCACGGCGTCCGGCCGCGCCGCGTGGATCTGCTTGACCGCGTCCTCCACCTTGATCGTGTTGCGCTCGACGGTGCCGAGCGCGGTGATCTTCATGCTGCGTTTCTGCGTGGCGATTTCCACGCCTTTGAGGCCCGCCTGGCCGTAGGCGTCGTTCTGGTAGAACACCGCGATCTTCTTGCCGCCGATCGATACCACCTGCTCGACGATCTTGTCGGTCTCGTCGTAGTAGCTGGCGCGCACGTGGAAGATGTAGCGGTTGAAGGGCACGCGCAGGACCTCCGCGCCCGTGAACATGCCGACCAGCGGCACCTTGGCCTGCGTCACGACAGGCAGGTGCGCGACCCCCGTCGGCGTGCCGACATAGCCGATCAGACCGAACACCCTGTGCTCCTCGATCAGCTTCTTGCTCGCGTCCGGCGCAACCTTGGTCTCGTAGCGGTCGTCCTCGGTAACGAGCTCGATCTTGCGGCCGTGCACGCCGCCTTGCGCGTTGACGTGGTCCAGATAGGCCTTGATGCCGTTGCGCATCTGGATGCCGAGCTGCGCGGCCGGCCCCGAAAAGACGGCCGCCTGCCCGAGCAGGATCTTGTCCTGCGTGACACCGGTCTCCGCCAGCGCCGGAGATGCCAGCAGCGCCCCCAGCACGCCCCAAATCGCGATTCGCGTCATGCCGTCCTCCCTGAGCTGCGTTCGTTTCATGCGCCGACGCTGAGAAATACGGGGTCCTGCACGAGCTGCGC
>JAOUGZ010000283.1 GCA_029865405.1 Betaproteobacteria bacterium | reverse complement strand
CGGGCATGTATGCGGTCGAGAGGCGCTCGCGCGCAATGGTGTCGAGCGCCGAACCGGGGGCAATGCCGAGCGCCGGCGCGGCAATGTGGATGCCGACGCGCCATTCGCCGTCGCCGACGCGCGTGAGCGAGAAGGCGTCGTCGATCTCCGTGGTGCCGGCATCGTCCAGGCTGAACGCCGTTACCGCCGCGAGCGGCAGCTCGGCCGGCGGCTCGGGCACCTCGTGCGGCGCAAACGCCGTGCCGCGCGGGTAGAACTCGTACAGGAACCGGTTCAAGTGATAGGCATGGGTGTCGGCGATGAGCCCGCAGCGCTCCAGCAGATGTGCCGGGGTGAGTCCGCTCGCCTGGCAGGCCTGCTCGAGCGCCTTGGTCTCGGGTTTGTTCCGGTCGGGGGCATACAGCAGCTCGTCGCGCAGGCGCTCGATCTCCGGCGGGCAGACGAATCGCGCCAGGCTGTCCGCCCAGCGCCCGATCTGCTCGAGGGCGCGTTTCTTCTTTTCGGCCGAGGCGAGCGCCAGCTTGAGCGTTTCCGCCGGTGCCGCCTGGTAGCGGCCGCGGCCGCGACGATGGAAGTACATGGGCGCCGCGTGCAGCCGGAAAAGCACGCCCGCGGCTTCGGCCGGGCTCGGCTCGCGGCCGACGTAGTCGCGCGCCAGCGCTTCGAACCCGAACTCCTCCGCGCCGCTGCACTGCCAGAGGAAATCGGTCTCCAGGCCGGCCGCGTACTGGCGCGCCTGCTCGAGCAGCTCGGCGCCGCCGGGGCGCTCGAAGTGCAGAAGCACCGACGCCGCCTTGACTTTGGTGCGCCGGCCGTGCGGGCTCTCGACCTGAAACGAGGCCGGCGCCTGCGCGAGCACCGTCCCGACCTTGAACTCGCCGTCCTCCTCGTAGAGCACGTGCATCTCACAGCCCCGCAAACGCGAGTATGCGCGGCAGATGCTGCGGAAAGCTCTGCAGGGAATGGTCGCCGCCTTCGACCACCACCTGCTCGGCACCCGCGTAGCGCGCGACCGCGCGGCGGTAGTCCAGGACCTCGTCGCCTGTCTCGACGATCAGCAGGTAGCGCGACGGCGTGACGTGCGGCACCCAGAGCGCCTGCCACTCGCGCAGGTGCGCCTCGGTCAACTGGTAGGGCGCGCCGGTGTGCAAGTTCTTCTGCTCCCCAAGATAGGCGCGCAGGCCGATGTGGGGATCGATGCTCGGATTGATCAGCGCGGCCCGGGCCCCGTGCCTTTCCGCCAGGTAGGTCGCGTAGTAGCCGCCGAGCGAGGAGCCGACGAAGCAGAAATGCGCCCCGGGGTGGCGCGCCATCAGCGCTTCGATGGCCGCGATCGCCTCGTCGGCCAGTGGCGGCAGCGCCGGGCAGGCAAAGCGCTCGCCGAGACCGCGCTCCGCCATGAAGCGCCCGAGCACCTGCGCCTTGTGGGACTGGGGCGAGGAATTGAAGCCGTGCAGGTAGATGATCATGCCGCCGCCTGCGCCGCGAGGGCCGCGAGCAGCTTGCCATGCACGCCGCCAAATCCGCCGTTGGACATCACCAGCACCTGGTCGCCCGCGCGCGCGTCGGCGGCGACCGCCGCGACCAGGCTGTCGAGCTGCTCGAAGCTGCGCGCCCGTGCGCCCAGCGGCTGGAGTGCGGCCGCCGCGTCCCAGCCCAGTTCCGCAGCGTAGACGTAGGTCCGGTCTGCGCCCTCGAGACTCGAGGCAAGGCGATCCTTCATCACGCCCAGCTTCATGGTATTGGAGCGCGGCTCGAGCACGGCCAGGATGCGCGCCGCGCCCGCCCTTGCCCGCAGTCCTTCCACGGTGGCGCGGATCGCCGTCGGGTGATGCGCGAAATCGTCGTATACGGCGACCCCGCGCACGGTACCGCGCAGCTCCAGCCGCCGGCGCACGCCTTGAAATTCCGTCAGCGCCGCGATCGCTGCGGCCGGCCGCACCCCCGCGTGCCGGGCGGCGGCGATCGCCGCCAGCGCGTTCAGGCGGCTGTGCGCCCCCGACTGCGTCCAGCGAACGCGCCCGAGCGTTTCCCCTTGCAATGCAACGTCAAAGCCGTTGTCGGCGTCAGGCGGGCCGGCCTGCCATCCGCCAGTTACCCCAAACCGCTCCACCGGCGTCCAGCACCCTTGCTTCAGCACGCGCGCCAGAGCCTCGTCTTCGCCGTTTACGACGATAAGGCCGGAACGCGGCAGGATCCTCACGAAATGATGAAATTGGCGCTCAATGTCGGCAAGATCGACGAATATGTCAGCATGATCAAACTCCAGATTGTTAAGGATCGTCGTCTGGGCAGGGTAGTGCACGAACTTGGAGCGCTTGTCGAAGAATGCCGTGTCGTACTCGTCTGCCTCGATGACGAAATGGGACGAATCCCCTAAGCGAGCGCTCACGCCGAAATTACCTGGCAGTCCGCCGATGAGAAAACCGGGCTTGCGCCCCACGTACTCTAGGATCCAGGCGAGCAGGGCGGCGGTGCCGGTCTTGCCGTGGGTTCCCGCGACGGCCAGCACGTGGCGGCCGGGAAGCACGCGTTCGGCCAGCCACTGCGGGCCGGAAACGTAGCGTTGCCCGGCGTCGAGAATCGCCTCCATGAGCGGATTGCCGCGCGTCACCACGTTGCCGACGACCCACAGGTCCGGGGCGAGCGCCAGCTGCCCGGCGCCATAGCCCTCGGTGAGCTCGATGCCCAGTGCGGCGAGCTGCTCGCTCATCGGCGGATACACGTTCGCGTCGCAGCCGGTGACGCGCAGGCCTGCCTGCCGCGCGAGCGCCGCCAGGCCGCCCATGAACGTGCCGCAGATGCCCAGGATGTGCAGGTGTGCGGTCATGGCGCCCAAGAAAGGGCGGCGATTGTACGCGATGGCTCCGGGGGGCGTTGCGCTATGATCGCCGGGCTATGAGCCGCTCGAACTCGCGGCAGAACGGCATGCGCGCGCGCATCGCCGCCGCCGCCGCCCGGTTGATGGCCGAGGATGGCATCGACGATTTCGCCCTCGCCAAGAGAAAGGCTGCGCGCCAGCTCGGCGCGCCCGCAACCGAGGCGCTTCCGGCCAACCACGAGATTGAGGCCGAGTTGCGCGCCTACCGCGAGCTCTATCAGGCCGAGGAGCATCCCGAGCTCATCGCGGAGCTGCGCCGAGTCGCGCTCGATGCCATGCGCGCCCTGGAGCAGTTCAGCCCCTACCTCACGGGGCCGGTGCTCTCCGGTCTGGCCGGGCCCTACGCAGAGATCGAACTGCAGCTCTTTCCGGAGAGCACCAAGGACGTGGAGCTGTTTCTGCTCGAGCGCAACCTCGCCTTCGACACCGCCGAGGGGCGGCGCTTCGCCGGCGACCGGGCGCGCGCCGTCAGCGTCTTCAAGCTCGACTGGCAAGGCGCGCCGCTCAAACTCCAGGTGTTCGATCCCCGGGACGAGCGCCTGGCGTTAAAAACGTCACAGGCCGGGCGTGTCCTGGAGCGCGCCGGGATCGCCGAGGTGGGCCAACTTGTCGCCAAAATGGGGTGATCTTCGCCGAAAATAGCTTAACACGCTGATAACAGGTCATGACGGTTCAGGACCACCCTGATGGACTGCGGGGGCGCGGCGACCTCCGCAAGCTTCCGTAAGCGCAATTTCGGCTATATTGCTGTCTTCTTCGGGGAAAAATGCCTAAGTCCAGAAACTCCAGGTCCGTGCTCCTCTTGAACGGGCCGAATCTCAATCTGCTCGGCACGCGGGAGCCGCATCTGTACGGCCGCGAAACTCTGCCGCAGATCGAGCGGCGCCTCGCCGCGCGCGCGAAGGCAGCGGGGGTGAAGCTCGAGCGCCTGCAGACCAACCACGAAGGCGTGGCGGTCGACCGGGTGCAGCAGGCACACCGCGACGGCGTCGCCTTCATCATCCTCAATCCGGCGGCCTTCACCTACTCGAGCATCGCCCTGCGCGACGCACTGACCGGGGTGCAGATCCCGTTCATCGAGGTCCACCTGTCGAACATCCACGCACGCGAACCCTGGCGCGCGCATTCGCATTTCACCGCCGTGGCGGTGGGCTCGATTCTCGGGCTCGGCAGCCACGGCTACGATCTGGCGCTCGAATACGCAATCGCGCGCCTCAAGGCCGGCGGCGGGGCGTAAGCCCCGGCGTGCGCGCGGCGGCCCGCACGGGCCGCCTTGGGGAGCAAGACCATGGACCTACGCAAGCTGAAGAAGCTCATCGACCTCGTGCAGGAGTCCGGCATTGCCGAGCTCGAGATCACCGAGGGCGAGGAGAAGGTCAAGATCGTGAAGGGCGGGGAGGCGACGGTAACCCCGATCACTCCGGCCGTGCCGTCGGCGCCCGTACCCGCCGCCGGCGCCGCGCCTGCGCCCTCAGCCGCAGCCGCCGCGCCGCCCGAGGAGCCCGTGCAGGAGGGCCATGTGCTCAAGGCGCCGATGGTCGGCACCTTCTACCGCTCGGCATCGCCGGAATCCAGGGCGTTCGTCGAGGTCGGGCAAAGCATCAAGGCCGGCGAGACGGTGTGCATCATCGAGGCAATGAAGCTGATGAACGAGATCGAAGCCGACGCCACCGGCGTCATCAAGGCCATCCTGGTCGAGAACGGGCAGCCGGTGGAGTTCGGCCAACCGCTATTCATCATCGCCTGACGCGGTGTTCGAGAAGATCCTGATCGCCAACCGCGGGGAGATCGCGCTCCGCATCCAGCGCGCCTGCCGCGAGATGGGCATCCGCACCG
>JAOUGZ010000282.1 GCA_029865405.1 Betaproteobacteria bacterium | reverse complement strand
CGGCGGGGCGCGCGGAGGTCGCCGCCTACGTGCTGGTGCAGCTCGCGGCGTTGACGCGGGTGCTGCTGCCGCTCGCGCTGCCCGCGGCGAATGTCGTTGCGCCGCTCGCGTCGGCCCTACTGTGGTGCGGGGCCTTTGCGCTGTTCGTTGCGACGTACGTCCCGATCCTCACGCGCCCGCGGCTCGACGGCCAGCCCGGCTGAGTCAGAGCCACGGCGCCGCGTCGCGCGTCAGCGCCACGGCGACGATGTAACCGGCGGCCGCGAGCGCGGCGGCGAGCGCCGCGGCCCGCGCCGTCCTGTTCCGCCCGCGGCGCAGCGCGATCGTGCCGAGGACGATGTAGGCGAGGAGCGCGAGCACCTTCGCCGTGATCCAGCCGTGCACGAAAGGCACCTGGCCGAGAAACCAGGCGAGCCAGGCTGCGCTCGCGAGCAGCACGGTGTCGACCACGTGCGGCGCGACGCGCACGAAACGCTTCTGCAGCCAGGGCGAGCCCGCGAGCATCAGCGCACCGCGCACGGCGAAGCCGGCGATGCTGAGCGCGGCGCAGCCGATGTGCAGCGCGCGCACGGCGAGGTAGGCCTCAGCCGCGCTCATGGCGCGCGATGAGCTTGAGCATGGTGTCGAGCGTCACCGAGCCGAAGGTGGCGCGCGCGGTCTGGTCGATTTCCGCCAGCACCGCTTCCAGCGCCGCCTCGCCGGGCCGCCGGGCGCGCCGCGCGCGCGGCGCCGGCGCGCCGATGTCCTCGAAAAGGGCGATCACGTCCATCAGCGTGACACGCCTCGCGTTGGCGACGAAGCGGTAGCCGCCGCGCGCGCCGCGCTCCGAGTCCACCAGCCCGGCGCGGCCGAGCGTGCGCAGCACCTTGGCGAGGTGGTGCGGCGTGACGCGCAGCCGCGCGGCGATGTCCGCCACCGACAGCTGGCGCGCCGGCTGCGCGGCGAATTCGAGCACGCTGTAGAGCGCGAGCAGCGTGTTCTTCTGCAGCTTCAACCGATTTCCTTTTCGAGCGGGATCACGGGCGCGGCCGTCATGCCCTGGCTGCGGAAGAACGACAGCACCAGGCGGTTGTCGCGCGCGATCAGCGTGCGCACCATGGCCACACCCTGGCGCCGGAAGGCGGCGGTGAGCGCCTCGAGCAGCCGCGTGGCGACGCCCGACTCGCGCGTCTCGGCCGGCACCCCAATGCCGAACACCCAACCGCAGGGCGGCGAGCCGAACTCCCAGTCGCGCACCTCGCCGACGATGTAGCCCACGATGCGCCCGTCGGCCTCGGCCACCAGGAAGCGGCTGCGCGCGCCGCGCCCGTAGCGCCGCAGGATGCCCGCCCAGTACCCGGGCTTGGCGAGCCCCGTGGCGCGCGCGTCGATGGCGATCACCTGCGCGAGGTCGGCCGCGGTGGCGCGGCGCACACGCAGCGGCGCCGGCGCGCCTGCTGCATTGCCGCGGCGCTTCAGCTTGACCATCTCTTGATGCACATCAAGTCGCTCGCTTTCGACCTAAATAGGCTTCACGGTACCGGAATGTCGATTTCCACGTAAGGAGGGACGCATGAAACTGCAAACCTGGCTCGCGGCCGGCCTGCTCGCCGTCGCGACCGCAGCGCACGCGCAGGCGCCAATCCGCATCGGCGCGTTTCTATCGGTGACTGGCCCGGCGGCCTTCCTCGGCGACCCCGAGCAGAAGACCCTCGAGCTCTACGTCGAGCGCCTGAACGCGGCCGGCGGCGTGCTCGGGCGCAAGCTCGAGCTCGTCGCCTACGACTCGGGCGGCGACGCGGAGAAGGCGCGCACCTTCGCCAAGCGCCTGATCGAGCAGGACAAGGTCGACGTCATCGTCGGCGGCTCGACCACCGGCGAGACCATGGCGGTGGTGCCGCTGGTCGAGGCCGCGGGCCTGCCCTTCATCTCGCTCGCCGGCGCGGTGGTGATCGTCGAGCCGGTGAAGAAATGGGTGTTCAAGACGCCGCACACCGACCGCATGGCTTGCGACAAGATCTTCGTCGACATGAAGGCGCGCGGCATCAGCAAGGCGGCGCTCATCTCCGGCAGCGGCGGCTTCGACAAGTCGATGCGCGGCCAGTGCCTGGGCGTGGCGAAGAACCACGGCATCGACATCGTCGCCGACGAGACGTACGGCGCGGGCGACACCGACATGACCGCGCAGCTCACCAAGATCAAGAACGCCGCGGGCGTGCAGGCGGTGCTCAACGCCGGCTTCGGCCAGGGGCCGGCCATCGTCACCAAGAACTACAAGCAGCTCGGCATCGGCGTGCCGCTCTACCAGTCGCACGGCGTCGCCTCGAAGCAGTACATCCAGCTCGCGGGCGATGCCGCCGAGGGCGTGCGCCTGCCCGCGGCGGCGCTGCTGGTGGCCGATTCGCTGCCCGACAGCGACGCGCAGAAGCCGGTCGTGGTGTCGTACAAGCAGGCGTACGAGGCGCGCTTCAAGCAGGACGTGTCGACATTCGGCGGCCACGCCTACGACGGGCTGATGCTTGCGGTGGAGGCGATGAAGAAGGCCGGCAGCACCGACAAGGCGAAGGTGCGCGACGCGCTCGAGCAGGTGCGCGGCTACATGGGCACCGCCGGCGTGGTCAACATGTCGGCGCAGGACCACATGGGCCTGGATCTCTCGGCGTTCCGCATGCTGGAGGTGCGCAAGGGCGACTGGGCCCTGGTGAAGTAGACGGTGTGAGCGCCGAGCTCGCCCAGTACCTGCTCTCCGGCCTGACCGTCGGGGCGATCTACGCACTGGTGGCGCTCGGCTTCTCCATCATCTACAACGCGAGCCACGTCATCAACTTCGCGCAGGGCGAGTTCGTGATGATCGGCGGCATGGCCACGGTGTCGCTGCTCGGCGCCGGCCTGCCGCTCGCGCCCGCGGCGCTCGCCGCCGTGGCGCTCGCCGCGCTGATCGGCTTGCTGCTGGCGCGCTTCGCGGTGCAGCCGGCGCGGGGCGCGTCGGTGGTGACGCTGATCATCATCACCATCGGCGCGTCGATTCTGCTGCGCGGGCTGGCGAGCCTGGTCTGGGACAAGCGCATCCACGCGCTGCCGGCGTTCTCGGGCGAAGCGCCGATCGCCGTCGCGGGGGCCACCCTCGCGCCGCAGAGCCTGTGGGTGATCGGCGTCGCGGCGCTCATCGTGGGCGGGCTGTGGGGGTTCTTCAACCGCACGCTCACCGGCAAGGCGATCCTCGCGGTATCGCACAACCGCCTGGCGGCGCAGCTGATGGGCATCAGCGTGCGCCGCGTGCTGCTCGTGTCCTTCGCGCTGTCGGCGGCGCTCGGCGCGCTCGCCGGCATTCTCATCGCGCCGATCACCTTCACGTCCTGGGATGTCGGCGTGATGCTCGGGCTGAAGGGCTTCGCCGCCGCGATTCTCGGCGGCATGGGCAGCGGCCCCGGCGCGGTGGTGGGCGGGCTCACGCTCGGTCTGCTCGAGTCGCTCGGCGCCGGCTACGTCTCGTCGGCCTACAAGGACGCGATCGCTTTCATCGTCATGCTCGTGGTGCTCATGCTGATGCCCGGCGGGCTGCTGGGCGGCCGTGCCGCCGAGCGCGTCTAGCCGGCGCATGGGCCCCGCATGCTCGCCCGGCTCGCCAGCGCACGTACCGGCGGCATGCTCGCCCTGGGAGCGGCCGTGGCGCTCGCGCCGCTCGCCTTCGCCAACAACTATCACTACGAAATCGCGATCCTCGTCGGCCTGAACGCGGTCGTCTGCGTCGGGCTGAACCTGCTCATCGGCTACGCCGGGCAGGTGAGCCTCGGCCATGCGGGCTTCTTCGGCATCGGCGCCTACGGCTCGGCGATCCTCGCCGCGCGCTACGGCTGGCCGCCGCTCGCTGCGCTCGTCGCCGCCACCGCAGCCGCGGCGCTCGTCGCCTGGATCGTGGGCCGGCCGATCCTGCGCCTGCGCGGCCACTACCTGGCGATGGCCACACTGGGGCTGGGCATCATCATCGCCATCGTCGTCACCACCGAGGACCGCTACACCGGGGGCCCGGACGGCATGAGCGTGCCGCCGCTCGCGCTCGCCGGCTGGGTGCTCTCCGGCGAGCGCGCCTGGTACTGGCTGGTCGGACTGCTCCTCGTCGCCACGGTCTGGCTGTCGCTCAACCTGATCGACTCGCCGGTCGGGCGCGCGCTGCGCGCGCTGCACGGCTCGGAGGTGGCCGCGGAAGTGGCCGGCATCGACAGCGCGCGCCACAAGCTGCTCGCCTTCGTGCTCTCGGCCGGGATCGCCGGGCTCGCGGGCGGCCTCACCGCGCACTACGCGGGGTTCATCACGCCGGGCAAGGTGAGCTTCCTGCACTCCATCGAGCTGGTGGTGATGGTGGTGTTCGGCGGCATGGCCTCGACCTTCGGTGCCGTGGTGGGCGCGGCGGTGCTCACCGCGCTGCCGCAGGTGCTCACGGTGTTCAAGGAGTACGAGATGGTGGTGTTCGGCGGCGTCATGATGCTCACCATGATCTTCATGCCGAG
Source organism: Betaproteobacteria bacterium (assembly GCA_029865405.1). The sequence goes on along the minus strand of JAOUGZ010000282.1, from coordinate 231 downwards.
GGGCCTCGTGCCTTCGCTCGCCGCGCTCGCTGCGAGGCGCCGGTGAGCCTGCTGCGCGCCGAGGGCCTCGCCAAGGAATTCGGCGGCGTGCGCGCGGTCGAGGGACTCGATTTCGAGATCCGCGAGGGGCAGGTGTTCTCGATCATCGGCCCGAACGGCGCAGGCAAGACGACGCTGCTCAATCTGCTCACCGGCATCTATGCGCCGAGCGCCGGGCGGTTGTGGCTCGCG
>JAOUGZ010000281.1 GCA_029865405.1 Betaproteobacteria bacterium | reverse complement strand
GCGCAACGAACCGTTCGAGGAAGTCGCGGGGGCGGTGCACGACACGGGGGATGAGGCGCTCGCCGACCTGGTTGCCGACATCGACAACGCGGAGGTGACGCGCGACCTTGCCGAGCTGCGCGAGCTGGACGCCGCGCGCGGGCGCATCGCGAACGGCTCCTACGGCGTGTGCACCGACTGCGGTGGCGACATTCCGGTGGCGCGCCTGCACGCGCAGCTCGGGGCGCTGCGCTGCGTCGCCTGCCAGGAGCGCCACGAAAAGACCCATGCCGCCGCAGGCCGGCCGACGCTCTAGCCGACGGCGCGATCCACTTCGTCGGCGAGCGCCTTGAGCGCCGGCGCGATCCGCACCTGCGGCGCGGGAAGCCGCGCGAGCTGCCCCAGGCAGTGCGCGCGCGACGCGGCGAGCGCGGGCTGGGGCAAGCGCCTGCCGCCGCGCATCACCGGCGCAAGCAGCGCTGCGCCGGGCTGGTCGTCGCCTTCCACCGTGATGACGTCGCGCGCGTAGCGGCCGGCGGCATCAAGCTGCCGCCAGACCTGCTTGCGCCCGGGCCAGGTTGCCTTGCCGGTGGAGCGCTTGCGCCGCGGCCGCCCCGCGTACTCCTGCAGCTTGTACACCGCGTCCAGATAGGGCGCGTCGGCCGAGGTGGTGAGGCTCGTGCCGACGCCGAAGCTGTCGATCGGCGCGCCGGCCGCGACCAGCGCCGCGATGCGCGTCTCGTCGAGATTGCCGCTCGCGAAGATGATCGCCTCGCGGCGCCCCGCATCGTCGAGTATCTTGCGCACCTTGCGCGACAGGTCGTCCAGATCGCCGCTGTCCAGGCGCACCCCCTTCAGCGTCCCCGGCGTGGCCGCGGCGCGCCGCGCGCCCCGCACCGTGTCGTAGGTGTCGACGAGCAGCACCGCGTTCTTCGGGAACGCGGCGGCGAAATGCGCGAAGGCCGCGGCTTCGCTGTCATGCGCCTGCACGAAGGAATGCGCCATGGTGCCGAATACCGGGATGCCGAAGCGCGGCGCGGCGAGCGCGGTGGCGCTGCCGTCGAAGCCGGCGAGGTACGCGGCGCGCGCCGCGTAGAGGCCCGCCTCCGCGCCGTGCGCGCGGCGCAGCCCGAAGTCGATCAGCCCCTTGCCGGGCGCCGCGCGGCGCACGTGCGCCGCCTTGGAGGCGATCACCGTCTGGAAATGCACCAGGTTGAGCAGGCGCGTCTCCACGAGCTGCGCCTCGGGCATCGGCGCGACGACGCGCAGGACCGGTTCATCGGGAAAGAAGAGCGTGCCTTCGGGCATCGCGTGCACCTCGCCGGTGAAGCGCAGGCGCTCGAGGCGCGCGGCGAAGTCCGGCTTGAAGTGCCCCGAGCGCGCGATCCAGTCGAGCTCCTCGGGTGCGAAGCGCAGCGCTTCGAGGTACTCCAGGGCCTGCTCGAGCCCCGCGGCCACCAGGAACTCGCGCCCGGGCGGAAGCTTTCGCACGAACAGCTCGAACACGGCCGTCTCGGTCATCTCCTGCTCGTAGTACGCCTGCAGCATGGTGAGCTGGTAGAGGTCGGTGAGCAGCGGGCTGGTGTGCGCATCCATGCGGGCACCTTAGGGCGGGGGCCTGTCGGGGACTTGATGCACGTCAACGGCGCAGCCCATGCGTCGCGCACAATGTTCCGCATGCTCGAGCCCCTGCCAGTTGCAGCGCTGCGGCGCCGTTGCGACCCGGCCCGCCTCGGATTCGCGAGCACCGCGGAGGTGAAAGGCCTCGAGGCCGCGCCCGGCCAGGCGCGCGCTGAAAGCGCCCTCGCCTTCGGCATCGGCATGCGGCGCGAGGGTTACCACCTCTTCGCCATGGGCCCCGAGGGGTACGGCCGCCACAGCCTTGTGCGCGCACGGCTGGAAGTCGAGGCGCGCCGGCGCGAGGCGCCCGCCGACTGGTGCTACGTGTACAACTTCGACGCCCCGCACCGGCCGCGCGCGCTCAAGCTGCCCGCCGGGCACGCGAACGGCTTCCGCGAAGCGATGGCGCGCCTCGTGGAGGAACTATCCGCCGCGCTCGCCGCGGCCTTCGAGACCGACGAGTACCGCAACCGCCACCGCGAGATCGAGACCGAGCTCGCCGAGCGCCAGGAGCGCGCGCTGAACGACCTGGGCGAGCGCGCGCGCGCCGACGGCATCGCGCTGGTGCGTACGCCGAGCGGCTTCGGCTTCGGCCCGTTAAGCAAGGCGGGGGACGGCGTCATGGAGCCCGACGAGTTCGGCACGCTCGAGGCGAAGGAGCAGCAGCGCCTGCAGGAGTCCATCGGCCGCCTGCAGAAGGAGCTCGGCGACCTCCTGCACCTGATGCCGAAGTGGCGCCGCGAGGCGCTCGACAAGATGCGCAACCTGGACCGCGAGGTGACGCGCGCGGCGGTGAACAGCCTGATCGAGGAGCTGAAGGCGGCCTATGCTGCCCTGCCACGCGTACAGGAATACCTCGAGCGCGTGAAGCAGGATACGCTGGAGAACGCGGCAGTGTTCCGCCAGGCGAAGGACGGCGAGCCGCCGACGCTGTTCGGCATCCCGTTGCCGCGGCCCGAGGGCGCCGAGGGGCCGTTCCGGCGCTACGCGGTGAACGTGCTCATCGCGCAGACCGGCGCGCAGGGCGCACCGGTGGTGACCGAGGATCATCCGAGCCACGCAGCGCTCGTCGGACGCATCGAGCACGTGCCGCAGATGGGCGCGCTGGTCACCGATTTCACGCTGATCCGCGCCGGCGCGCTGCACCGCGCGAACGGCGGCTACCTCGTGCTCGACGCCGCCAAGGTGCTCACGCATCCCTATGCCTGGGAGGCGCTCAAGCGCGCGCTGCGCGCGCGCACCATCGACGTGCGCTCGCTCGGGCAGGAGCTCGGCATCCTCTCCACGGTGTCGCTCGAGCCCGAGCCGATCCCGCTCGAGGTGAAGGTCGTGCTGGTGGGCGAGCGCATGCTGTACTACCTGCTGCACGCCTGGGATCCGGAGTTCGCCGAGCTGTTCAAGGTCGCGGTGGACTTCGAGGAAGACATGCCGCGCGGCGCCGACGACGACGCGCTCTACGCGCGCCTGGTCGCCGGCTGCATCGCGCGCGAGAAGCTGCGCGACCTCGACGCGGCGGCGGTGGCGCGCGTCATCGAGCAGCAGGCGCGCGACGCGGGGGACGCGGACAAGCTCTCGGTGCGGGTGCAGGGGCTCGTCGACCTGCTGCGCGAGGCCGACTACTGGGCGGGCATCGAGGCGTGCGCGACGGTCGGGGCGGCGCACGTGCAGAAGGCGATCGACGCGCAGATCGCGCGCGCCGGCCGCGTGCGCGAGCGGTTGCAGGAGCACATCGTGCGCGGCACCGTGCTCATCGACACCGCGGGCAGCCGCGCCGGACAGGTGAACGGCCTGGCGGTGCTGCAGCTCGGCGATTTCGCGTTCGGCACGCCGCGCCGCATCACCGCGCGCGTGCGCCTGGGCTCGGGCGGCGTGGTGGACATCGAGCGCGAGACCGAGCTCGGCGGCCCGATCCACTCCAAGGGCGTGCTGATCCTCGCCGGCTACCTTGCCGGGCGCTACGCCCCCTCGCGACCGCTCGCGCTCGCGGCGAGCCTAGTCTTCGAGCAGCAGTACGGCGGCATCGAGGGCGACAGCGCGTCGTCGGCCGAGCTCTACGCCCTGCTCTCGGCGCTCGCCGAGGTGCCGCTCCGGCAGTCGCTCGGCGTCACCGGCTCGGTCAACCAGCACGGCGACGTGCAGGCGATCGGCGGCGTGAACGAGAAGGTGGAGGGGTTCTTCGACCTGTGCCGCGCGCGCGGCCTGAGCGGCAGCGAGGGCGTGCTCATCCCGGCGGCCAACGCGACCCACCTCATGCTGCGCGAGGACGTGGTGCGCGCGGTCGAGGAGAAGAAGTTCGCGGTGTACGCGGTGCGCAGCGTGGACGAGGGCGTGGCGCTGCTCACCGGCCTGCCCGCGGCCGAGGTCCACGCGCGCGTCGAGGCGCGGCTCGCCGAGTTCGCGGAAAAGGCGCGCGCTTTCGCCGCGGGCGGCAGGAAGCCATGGCAGCCGGAGAAGAAGAAGTAAGGATCCGGCGCGTCGTCGCCTGCTTCGCGCCGGGGTTCGGGGGGCGACCGGAGCCGGCCGCGCGGCTCGCGCGCGAGCTGGAGGCGGAGTTCCTGGGCCTGTTCATCGAGGACGTGGAGCTGCTGCGGTTTGCCTCGCTGCCGTTCGCGCGCGAGGTGGGGCTGGCCTCGGCGTCGCTGCTGATGATGAATCCCGGCGCCCTGGAGCGGCAGATGCGCACGCAGGCGCGACTGCTGGAGGAGGCGCTGTCGGTGATCCTTGGCCCGGCCGCGGCGGGCTGGTCGTTCCGCGTCGAGCGCGCGAGCCCGGTCAGCGCGGTCGAGGCGGCGCTCGCCGAGGGGCATGCGCCGGCGCTGTTGATTCCCCCGGGCGCAAGCGTGCGGGCGGAGCGGCGGCTGGTGAGGCAGCCGGAAGTGACGGCGGCTGCGATCAAGGAGTGGCTGGCGCGCGGGAGGCCGGTGGTTGTCCTGCCGGGGTGATATGCGGCTTGCCAAGTAGCGTTGGCCGAAGGTCTGCTTACGGCCAGAAGCGGTCATTCGCGAAGCGGCAGATCGATAGAGTTTCAGCTTAACGTCCGCGTTTTGCCGCGCCGCGCGCAGCGCGTAGCGCGGAGTGAAAGGCGTCGGTCAACAACGCGCTGTTAGACCTGTTCACGTCG
>JAOUGZ010000278.1 GCA_029865405.1 Betaproteobacteria bacterium | reverse complement strand
GCCGCAGCTGCTCGTAGACGTCGGGATAGCGCCGCCGCGTCTCGTTCGGCGCCTCGAAGAACGCCTCGCTGATCACCGCGAAGAACTCCGCCGGCGCCTCGGCGGCGTACGGATCGAGCCAGGTCTCGCGGCTGCGCTCGACGGCGTCGCAGAAGCCCTCGTAGGCGGCGCGAAAGGCCTCCGCCCAGGCTTCCCGGTCCATGCCCGCATGCAGCGGCGGCATGCCGTCGGCCTCGCCGTTCGCCATGTCGAGCTTGTGCGCGAACTCGTGGATGACGACGCTCATGTCGGTGGCGTGGGCGGCCGCGTCCCATGACAGCACCACCGGCCCGCCTGGCCAGGACTCGCCCGCGCGCTCGTCGTGGAACTCGTGCACGACGCCGTGATCATCGGTTTCCGAGATGGGAACGCGGAAGTCCCCCGGGTAGACGATCACCTCGCTCCAGCCGTCGTAGCGCGCGATGCCCAGCTCGAGGACCGGCAGGCAGGCCTGCACGGCGATCGACAGGCGCATCGCGTCGCTCAGCCGCAGGCCGCGCGCCCCGGTGAACTGCTTCTCGGCGAGAAACAGGATCGCGAGCTCGCGCAGGCGCCGCGACTCGTCCGGCGACAGCCCGCGCAGGAAAGGCAGCTGCGCGAGCACCGCACGCCACAGCGCGTCGTCGACGCGGTGGCGCGCGAGCGTGCGCCGGCGGCGCCAGTTTCTCAGCCAACCCATGGGATGCCCGGCATGTCCTCGCTACAATACCTGCATGGTCTCCGTGGCGCAGTTGCACCCGCAAGCGAGCGCCACCCCGCTCGAGGCGCTGGGCGAGGGCCTGGCGCCCGAGGACCGCGCGGTGGTCGCGAGCGCGCTCGCGTTCGCCGAGCCGCTCTACGCCGGGCACGCCCTGTCCACCGGCGAGCTGGTGTGGCCGCACGCCTTCGGCCTGGCGTCGAGCCTCGCCGGCATCGGCGTGGACCCCGCGGCGCGCGCCGCCGGGCTGCTGTTCGCTGCGCCCAAGTACCTGGCCGCAGGGGATACGCTCGGCGAGCGCTTCGGCGCCGAGATCGCGGCGCTCGCCGCGGGCGTGGAGAAGCTGTACCAGCTGCGCGTGCTGACGCGCGCCACGGCCGCGCAGCAGGCCGAGGCGCTGCGCAAGATGGTGCTCGGCATGGTCGAGGACGTGCGCGTGGTGCTGATCCGGCTCGCGAGCCGCACGCAGACGCTGCGCTGGTTCGCGCGGCAGCCCTCCACCGAGCGCGCGGCCTACGCGCGCGAGACGCTCGACATCTACGCGCCGCTCGCGAATCGCCTTGGCGTGTGGCAGCTGAAGTGGGAGCTCGAGGACCTGTCGTTCCGCTTTCTCGAGCCCGAGACGTACAAGCGCATCGCGAAGATGCTGGACGAGCGGCGCGTGGAGCGCGAGCAGTACATCGCCCGGGCCATGGCCACGCTCGGGCGCGAGCTGGCGGGGGCGGGCGTGGGGGGCGAGGTGAGCGGCCGGCCGAAGCACATCTATTCCATCTGCAACAAGATGCGCGTGAAGGGCGTGGACTTCGAGCAGCTGCACGACGTGCGCGCCCTGCGCGTCATCGTGCCCGAAGTGCAGGATTGCTACGCGGCGCTGGGCGTGGTGCATAACCTGTGGCAGCCGATCGAGCGCGAGTTCGACGACTACATCTCGCGGCCGAAGGAAAACCTCTACCAGTCTCTGCATACGGCGGTGCTGGGGCCGGGCGGCAAGACGCTGGAGGTGCAGATCCGTACGCGCGAAATGCACCGCCACGCCGAGCTCGGCGTGGCCGCGCACTGGCGCTACAAGGAATCGGGGCGCGCGAGCCGCGCCGACACCGCCCACGACGACAAGATCGCCTGGCTGCGCCAGCTCCTCGCCTGGCGCGACGAGGTCGCCGACCGCGGCAGCTGGGCCGAGAAGACGCGCGCCGCCGCGCTCGACGACACCATCTACGTCGTCACGCCGCAGGGCCGGGTGGTCGACCTGCCCGCGGGCGCGACGCCGGTCGATTTCGCCTATGCGCTGCACACCGACATCGGCCACCGCTGCCGAGGCGCCAAGGTGGACGGGCGCATCGTGCCCCTCGACACGGCGCTGAAGAGCGGCCAGCGCGTCGAGATCAGCGTCGCCAAGAGCGGCGGCCCGTCGCGCGACTGGCTGAACGCCGAGCGCGGCTTCCTGAAGACGAGCCGCGCGCGCGCCAAGGTGCGCCACTGGTTCAACCTGCAGGAAGGCGGCCGCGAATCCGGCCCGGCGCCGCGGCCGAAGCTGGTGCCGGCGCCTGCGCCCGCGGCCCCGGCCAGGAAGGCGAAGACGAAGGCGGGCGGCGGCGGCATCCTGGTGGTCGGCATGGACCGGCTGCTCACGCAGATTGCGCGCTGCTGCAAGCCGGTGCCGCCCGACGCGATCCGCGGCTTCGTCACGCGCGGGCGCGGCGTGTCGATCCACCGCGCCGACTGCTCGAGCCTGAAACGCCTGGCGCAGGGCGATGCCGGGCGCCTGCTGGATGCGCAGTGGGGCGCGGCGGGCGGCGCCTACGGCGTCGACATGGTGGTGACCTCGCGCGACCGGCCGGGGCTGCTGCGCGACATCGGCGATGCGCTCGCGCGCGAGCACATCAATGTCACCGCGGTGCGCACGCAGAGCCGGGACGACCTCGCGTACATGCGCTTTTCCTTCGAAGTCGCGGACCTGGCGCAGTTGAAGCGCGCGAGCGCCGTGGTGCGCGAGGTCTCGGGCGTGATGCGCGTGGCGCGGGGCTGACATGGACGCTGCGCTCGCCCTCCTGCAGGACCTGCTCGCCAATCCGGCGGTGCAATCGAGCGTGCTGCCGCTCGCCGCGGGGCTCGCGTGCGCGGCGCTGCTCTACCCGGTGCGCCTCGAGGGGCTCGCCGCGATCGCCGGCTTTCTCGCCGCGGTCGCCGCGATCGGCAATTTCGGCCTCGAGCCGCTCACCGCCACGCGCAAGATCGTGGTGACGGGCGCGGCAGCCGCGGCGATCGGCGTGCTGTCCGATTTCGCCTTCAAGCCGACGCGCTTCAGCGCCCCGGTTCTGGGCGCGATCTTCGGCGCGGCGGCGCTGTGGGTGTTCGCCTCGGTGCTGCGGCAGAAGGCGCCGCTCGAGCTGGCGCTCGTCGGCGCCGGGGTGGTCGCGCTCACCGTGTGGCTGGTATCGGCCACCGTGTCGCTGCAGCTCGATTCGGCGCGTGCGGGCGCGAGCGGGCTGATGCTCGGCCTGGGCACGGGAGTGAGCGCCGTGCTCGGCGCCTCGGCGCTCATCGGCCAGTACGGCATGGCCCTCGGCGCCGCCTGCGGCGGCTTTCTCCTGCTGCTCTTCGCCCTCGGCCCGCGAGTCGGCGCCGGCCATGCGCTGACGCTTACGGTCTCCGTGCTGAGCGCGCTGCTTGCGGCGGCGTCGGTGCTCCTGGCGCAGGTGCCCGCCGTGGCGCTCGCGGCTCTGGCGCTCGTGCCGGTGGCCGCGCGCCTGCCGTTGCCGGGGACGCCGCTATGGATGCAACCGGTGCTGGCCGGTGTATACACCGGTGTGCCCGCCGCCGGCGCCTGTGTGCTGGCGTGGCTCTCGGGCCGCGGCTGGACCTGGTAAACGACGCTACTCGAACCCCACAAAGGAGATTGCCGTATGACTCGTATCACCCTGGGCGCCCTGGCGCTCGCGCTGCCACTCGCCGCCGCTGCGGCCCCCGAGAGCTATACGCTCGACCCGTACCATACCTACCCGCACTTCGCCGTCGACCATTTCGGCGTGTCGCTCATGTGGGGCCGCTTCGACAAGTCGAGCGGCAAGTTCACCATCGACCGCGCGGCGAAAAAAGGCACGCTCGATCTCACCGTGGAGACGGCCTCGCTCTCCACCGGCGACAACGACAAGGGCGCCCGGCCGCGCTCGCGCGACGAGCACCTGAGGAGCGCGGACTTCTTCAACGTGGCCGAGTTTCCGCGCATGACCTTCAAGGCGAGCGACGTGAAGTTCAGCGGTGACAATCCGAGCGAAGTGTCGGGCGAGCTGACGCTGCTCGGCGTCACCAGACCGCTCACGCTCAAAGTCGAGCGCTGGACGTGCCGCGACAATCCGTTCAGCAAGAAGCCGATGTGCGGCGGCAATGCCTCGGGCTCGCTCAAGCGCACCGACTTCGGCATGAAGTACGCCGTGCCGGCGGTGGGCGACGAGATCCGGCTGTACGTGGAGTTCGAGGGCTACAAGGACTGACGCCCGCGCTTCAGAACCGGGGCAGCAGCACCAGCAGCCAGACCAGCCCGGCGACGCCGAGCGCGACCATGACCGCGGCGCTGCCGCAGTCCTTGGCGCGCCTGGCGAGTTCGTGCTCGTCGAGCGACACGCGGTCCACCACCGCCTCGATGGCCGAGTTGAGCAGCTCGACTCCCAGCACCAGGAGCACGCTGCCGGCGAGCAGTGCGCGCTCTACGCCATCCGCGCCCAGCCACAGGCCGAGGGGCACCAGCACCACCGCCAGCAGCAACTCCTGCTGGAACGCGGTCTCGTGGCGTGCCGCGGCCGCGAGGCCCGCGAGCGAGTAGCGCGCGGCGTTGAGGATGCGCTGCAGGCCGGTCGCGCCTTTGTGCGCGTTCGCCATCAGGACGGCGTCGCCAGCGTGAACAGCAGCTCTTCCTGCGCCGAGCGCGGCCGCCCGCGGCGCGGGCGCGCGCGCGTGTAGGCGCCCTCGCGGTCCATCACCCAGGCCTGCACGTTGTCGTCAA
>JAOUGZ010000279.1 GCA_029865405.1 Betaproteobacteria bacterium | reverse complement strand
CGTCCAGGGCGCGTGCCTGACGGTGGTCAAGAAGAAGGGCAAGCGGCTGTCGTTCGACGTTTCCCAGGAGACGCTGGATTGCACTTCGGGTCTGGATCGGCCTGGCGGCGTGAATCTGGAGAAGGCGATGCGTCTATCCGATCGTCTTGGCGGGCATCTGGTCAGCGGGCATGTCGATGGGGTGGGGCTGCTGCTGCGGGTGAAGGGGAGCGTGTATACGTTTCGTGCGCCGAAGGCGGTGGCGCGCTATGTGGCGCCCAAGGGGTCGATCTGTATTGATGGGGTGAGTTTGACGGTGAACCGGGTGAGCGGGGCGGAGTTCGAGGTGAATCTGATTCCGCATACGCTGAAGGTCACTACGCTGTCGCGGCTGAAGCCGGGGGCGGAGGTGAACATGGAGGCGGATCTGGTGGCGCGGTATGTGGAGGGATTCGCGCGCGTGGGGCAGGGGGTGCAGCGGTAGTCGCATGAAGCGTCTCGTCGGCTTGCCACTGGAAGAGGGCCAGGAGGACGACATACTGCAGATGCTTGACGAGGCGCGCATTACGTATCGCGTAACGCGCTCGTTCTCGATCTTCGCAGGTGGAGGCGCGATCTGGGTGCCCGATGAGGACTACCCTCGCGCGCGCGAGCTGCTGGAACGAGAGGCACAAGCGTTTGCAGCGTCGGCCCGCGCGAAATGGCGCGCCGAGTGGCGTACCGAACACCAGGGCTCCTACCCCCTGTGGCTATGGAACCGTTTCCGGCGAACATCCCCCTCGACGTTGCTCAAGGCGATCGTGCTTATCGGTTTGCTGGGCCTGATGCTCTTCTACCCACTTGCCCTCGTGCTCTAAAGGACGTTCATGTTCGAACATCATTGCTGGTGGATCACGGGCGCCTCGTCCGGAATCGGTAACGCCGTGGCGCTGGCGCTTGCGAAGCGAGGGGCCGGTGTCATCCTGTCCGGCCGCAACGTCGCCGCTCTTGAGGTTGTGGCCAGAGACTGCTCGGACTCACTGGTTCTGCCGTTCGAAGCGACCGACTTCGACAAGATCCCCGGTGTCGTGGAACGCGCCTGGTCGTGGAAAGGCCGCGTCGACGGGCTTGTGAACAACGCCGGCGTCTCGCAGCGCTCGCTGGCGATCGAAACCGCGTTCGAGGTCTATCAAACGATGATCGACGTCGACCTGATGGCACCGATCGCGCTGACGCAGGCGCTCCTCCCCAAAATGGTGAATGCTGGAGGCGGCACGATCGTCGCTATTTCGAGCGTGGCGGGAATTGCCGGCATTCCGCTGCGCTCCGCGTACTCCGCGGCCAAGCACGGCCTGATCGGCTATCACGATGCGGTGCGCGCCGAGAACGAGCACCTCGGCATCAAAGTCCACGTCATCGCGCCCGGATCCGTCAGGACCAACGTGTCGAGGAACGCGCTCACCGCCGACGGCTCGAAGCGCGGGGTGAGCGATGCGGCAATCGACAACGGCTTGCCGCCGGAGGACGTGGCTCAATCGATCCTGGCAGCCATCGAATCCGGCAAGCGCGAGCTCATTCTGGCGAAACCGGCGGAGCACGACATCGCAGTCCTGCGCCGCAAGGACCCCGAGGCGCTGTTCGACCGCATGTCGGCGATGGTCCGCGATGGTTACGCCAAGAAACTGAGGAGCGGAAAGAGCAAGACCTAGCCTCGTCGGCTAAGAACCACTGCGATCTCCGCGAGCCCCGCCGGATGGCTCGTGCGCGCATACGGCGGCTTTGGCCACGCCCAGCGCGAATCCGGAAACAGCGCCCGCATGCCGTTGATGTCGCAGTGATACGGCGGCCCCTGGATGCTCCCTTCCGCCGCGCCCTCGCGCAGCCACTGCAGGAATAGCGCAAACAGCTTCCCGCCCGGCTTCAGCCACGCACAGAGCCGGTCGGCGTAATCTCGCCACTGGTCCGGATACAGCGCGCACAAGCAGGTCTGCTCATAGATCGCGTCGAACGCGCGATCCGGCGCCCACGCCAGAACGTCCGCCTGAACCAACGTCGCATCCACGCCCGCCTTCTCGAGACTTCGATGCGCGCGCCCGATCGCCTCGTCGGCGTAATCGAGCCCCGTCACCTCGAACCCCGCCAAAGCCAGATCCACCACTTCGTGCCCCGACCCGCACCCCGGCACCAGGATCCGGCAGGGTTTCAGCATTCCAGAGCGCAGCCATGAAGCAAGCTGCGGGCTCGACGCGCCGCGATCCCAGGGCGTGTTGCCCTCGGCGAAGCGCTGCTCCCAGAACTCCTTCGTCGGTCCCGGCATGCCGGCCTCAGTGCTTCGCGTCCCGCTGCACGACGCCGTCCAGGAAATCCAGCAAGTGCGTGCCAAAGTCCTCGGCCCGCTCGACCATCGGCGCATGGCCGCAGTTGTCGAAAACCACGAACCGCGCGCCCGGCACGTGCCGCAGGCGCTCCGCCAGTTCCACCGGCACGGAGCGGTCGTCCCGGCCCCACACGACGAGCAGCGGCAGGTTGATCTTGTGCAACGTGGTCGAGATGTAGCTTTCCCATTCGGGCCGCAGCGCCGTCAGTTTCTCGAGCAGTTCCGGCACGCCGGGGTGGTTCACGTAGGCGACGTAGCCATCCACGAGCGGCTGGGAGATGAAGCGCGGGTCATGAATGGTCCAGTGCAGCGCGGCGCGGATGTCGTCGGCCGTGCGCGCGGTGGCGACCATGCGCTGGAACTCGCCGCCCGTGTAGGGGCCGAGCCCGACCGTATCGGACAGGACGAGCGAACGAAGCCGCCGCGGTTGCTTGTCCAGCAGTGCCAGCGAGATCAGCCCGCCGAACGAGTGCCCCACGACGTGCGCCGAGGGCAAGCTGAAGTGATCCAGCAGGCGCACCAGCCAGTCCGCGAAGGCGTCCAGGCTGGGCAGGGCAACCTTGGTGGACTGGCCGAAGCCGGGCAGGTCCATGGCGATGACCCGGTAGCGGCTCGCGACGCGCTCCAGGATGAATCGCCAGACGTTGAGCGAGCTCGGCATGCCGTGCACGAGGAGAACGGGCTCGCCCGTTCCCTGCGCGAGGCCCTGCATGCGGACACCGTTGTGCTCGATCTGAAACTGTTCCGGAGAAGACATGGGCGCGTCCGCCATGGGCAAGGCCGGCGAGGCCGGCATCGAGGTTCCCCCAATCCTATATCCTCGGGCGCCCGGCCCGGCCGTACGCGATATGCGGTTGGCTTGCGACGGCAAGCGGTCCGGTAGTTTGGTAGCATGAGATGCATGAGCGCGTCCCTCAAGACACTTGGCATCGAGCGGCTCAGCGTGGAGGAAAGGATCGCGCTGGTCGAGGAGATCTGGGACAGCATCGCCGAAGCCACGCCGCTCACGCCAGCGCAGCGCCGCGAGCTGGATCGCCGGCTGCAGGACCACGAAGCCAATCCGGACGACGCGGTTTCCTGGGAGGTCGTCAAGGCATCCATGGCGGCGCGCCTGAAGGGATGACCCTCGAGGTCGTCTTTCGGCCCGCCGCGCGGGCCGAATTCGACGGCGCAACGCTGTGGTACGAGGACAGGAGTCCGGGTCTCGGAGCGCATTTCGTTGCGGAGATCGACCGCGCGGTCGATCTTGCTTCCAGGCATCCCGAACGGTACCCGCTCCTGCAGGCTCGCATCCGCTGTATCCGCGTGCGCCGGTTTCCATACTCGGTGTTCTACCTCGTCGAAGCCGGGCGGATCGTGGTTCTGGCGGTGTTTCATGCACGCCGCGATCCCGCGATTTGGAAGGTCCGCGCGTAACGGCACTGCGCGCCGGCCGTTTTCGATATCCTCGGGCGCCAAATGCGGCCGCCGATCACCTACGACCCCGCGCTCCCGGTCAGCCAGAAACGGGAGGAGATCGCGCGCGCCATCCGGGAAAACCCGGTGGTGATCGTCTGCGGCGAGACCGGCTCGGGCAAGACCACGCAGATCCCGAAGATCCTGCTCGAGATGGGCCGGGGCGAGAAGACGCAGATCGGCCACACGCAGCCGCGCCGGATCGCCGCACGATCGGTGGCGGCGAGGATCGCGGAAGAGCTCAAGGTCGAATTAGGCACGCTCGTCGGCTACAAGGTGCGCTTCACCGACAAGGTCGGAAAGCAGACGGCGGTGAAGCTGATGACCGACGGGATCCTCCTTGCCGAAACGCAGGGCGACCCGGACCTGAAGGCCTACGACACGATCATTCTCGACGAGGCGCACGAGCGAAGCCTGAACATCGATTTCCTGCTCGGCTACTGCAAGCGCCTGCTCGCAAGGCGCCCGGACCTGAAGGTGGTGGTGACCTCCGCCACCATCGACGCCGAGCGATTCTCCAAGCACTTCGACAACGCCCCCGTCATCGAAGTCTCCGGCCGGCTCTATCCGGTCGAAATCCGCTACCGGCCCGTGGGCGGAGACGAAGAGGACACCACCCGCGACGAAGAGGAGCAGGCGCTCGGCGACGCGGTGGAGGAATTGTTCAGGGAAGGCCCTGGGGACGTATTGGTGTTCCTCCCGGGCGAGCGCGAAATCCGCGACGCCTCCGCCATCCTCGAAAAGAGAAACCTGAAAGGCGCCGAGATCCTGCCGCTCTACGGAAGACTCTCGGTGGCGGACCAGGACCGCGTCTTCCACCCCGCGGGCGCCCGCCGCGTCGTGCTCGCCACGAACGTCGCCGAGACTTCGCTCACCGTCCCGCGCATCCGCTACGTCGTCGACGCGGGCCAGGCGCGCATCAAGCGCTACTCCTACCGCAACAAGG
>JAOUGZ010000277.1 GCA_029865405.1 Betaproteobacteria bacterium | reverse complement strand
CGCGTTCCGCGCGGGGCGCGAGAAGTAGCGGCGGATGATCTCGAATTCGGACGGCATCGCCGTCCTCAGGCGGGCTGCTTCCGGCGCCCGGTCTCGTCGGGCCGCAGTCCCGCGGCGAGCTTTTCCAGCACGCCGTTGACGAACTTGTGGCCGCCGGTGCCGCCGAAGCTCTTGCCGAGCTCGATGGCTTCGTTGATCACCACCTTGAACGGCGTCTCCGGGTGCTCCTGCAGTTCGAAGGCGCCGATGTAGAGGATGGCGCGCTCGACCGGCGACAGGCGCCGGAACTCGCGGTCGAGGCAGGGCACGATCAGCCCCTCGAGCTCGGGGGCGCGCGCCTGCACGCCGCGCACCAGCGCCAGGGCGAGCGCGCGGTCGGTGCGCCCGTCGTCGTCGATGGCGTGCAGGTGCTCGAGCGCGTCGCCGCGGCCGAGCTGCCAGGCATAGAGCGCCTGCAGCGCGATTTCGCGCGAGCGCCGCCGCGCCGTCTTGCCGGCGGGCTTCACTTCGCGGACTCCGCGACCTTGGCGCGCAGGCGCGCCATCTCGAGGGCCACGCGCACGGCTTCCGCGCCCTTGTCGAGGCGCGCCTCGGCCTGCGCTTCGGTGTCGGTGGTGAGGATGCCGTTGGCGACCGGGATGCCGAACTCCAGCGCCACATCCATCAGGCCGCGCGCCGACTCGTTCGCCACGACTTCGAAATGGTAGGTGTCGCCGCGCACCACGCAGCCCAGCGCCGCCAGGCAGTCGAACCTGCCGGACTGCGCCATCCACTGCAGCGCGAGCGGGATCTCGAGCGCGCCGGGCACTTCTTCCACGGTAAGCGCCTTCACGCCGAGCTTTTTCGCCTCGTCGCGCGCGCGCTGCAGGAGCTTGCCGCTGAGCGCGTCGTTGAACCGGCTCGCCACGATGCCGAGGCGCACGGCGCTAGCCCCGCGGCGACTCGACGTAGCCGGTGACCTCCAGGCCGAAGCCGGTCATGCTCGGCATCTTGCGCGGCGCGGCCATCAGGCGCATGCGACCCACGCCGAGCTCCCTCAGGATCTGCGCGCCGATGCCGTAGGTGCGCAGCTCCAGGCTGCGCCCCTGGCGCGCGGGGCGCGTTTCGGCGAGCCGCGCGTCGAGCGCGTCCGAGGCCTGGTTGCAGTTGAGCAGCACGACGACGCCCGTGCCGGCTTTCGCGATCGCGGTGAGCGCCTCGCCCACGCCCCAGGTATGCGTGCCGGGGCCGGCGTCGAGCAGGTCGACGACCGACAGCGGCTCGTGCACGCGCACCAGCGTCTCGGCGTCGGCCGCGGGCCTGCCCGCCACCAGGGCGAGATGCGTGCCGCGCGTCGCCACGTCGTGGAAGGTGACCAGATGGAAGCGCCCCCACGCCGTCTCGATGCCGCGCTCGAGCCCGCGGTTGACGAGCGACTCGTGCCGGCTGCGATACTCGATCAGGTCGGCGATGGTGCCGATCTTCAAGCCGTGCTGCGCGCAGAAATCGAGCAGGTCGGGCAGGCGCGCCATGGTGCCGTCGTCCTTCATCACCTCGCACAGCACCGCCGCGGGCGCGAGGCCGGCGAGGCGTGCGAGGTCGCAGCAGGCTTCGGTATGGCCGGCGCGCACCAGCACGCCACCATCCTGGGCGATGAGCGGAAACACGTGGCCGGGCTGCACGATGTCCTCGGACCTGGCGTCCGCGGCGGCCGCGACCTTGATGGTGAGCGCGCGGTCGGCCGCGGAGATGCCGGTGGCGATGCCTTCGGCGGCTTCGATCGAGCTGGTGAAGTTGGTGCCGTGGCGCGAGCGGTTCTGCTCCACCATCGGCTTCAGGCCGAGGCGCAGCGCGTGCGCCTCGGTGATCGGCATGCAGATCAGGCCGCGGCCGTGGCGGGCGAGGAAGTTGACCTTCTCGGGGGTGACGAACTCGGCCGCAAAGACGAGGTCGCCCTCGTTCTCGCGGTCCTCGTCGTCCACCAGGACGACCAGCTTGCCGGCGCGCAGGTCGGCGACGATGTCGGCGACCGGGCTGATGGCGGTGGATTCCCTGCGCATGCCGGCATTATGAAACGAAAAGGGGCCGGGAGCGATTCAGAGCGAAGATTCGGGCTTCTAAATGCATCTCGGCTTTTCCGGCGGGAAGATTCACCCCGCCGGAAAAGCCGAGACCGTTTTTAACTGCCAAAGGCCGCGCGGTGCGCCAAGGCACCGGCGCGAGCGCCGCTATTCCTCGCTGTTCTCGGCCGCCGCGGCGCTCGCCCCGCCGACCTTCTCGCGGATGCGCGCCGACTTGCCCGAGCGCTGGCGCAGGTAGTAGAGCTTCGCGCGCCGCACTTCGCCCTTCCTCTTCACCTCGACCGAGGCGATGAGCGGCGAGTAGGTCTGGAAGGTGCGCTCCACGCCTTCGCCGGAGCTGATCTTCCTCACGGTGAACGAGGAGCCGATGCCGCGATTGCGCTTCGCGATCACCACGCCCTCGAACGCCTGAGCGCGCTTTCGCTCGCCCTCGACCACGTTGACGTTCACGATCACCGTGTCGCCCGGCGAGAAATCGGGGATCTGCTTCGCCAGCCGCTTGATCTCTTCCTGCTCGAGTTGCTCAATCAGATTCATTTTTCGCTCCGCTCTTCATGTCCTGCCTGAATTCCTCAAGCAGTCTCTGTTCTTCGCCGCCCAGGCGCCGCGCCGCGATCAGCTCGGGCCGGCGCAGCCAGGTGCGCCCCAGCGCCTGCTTCAGCCGCCAGCGCCGGATTTCCTCGTGGTGCCCCGAGAGCAGCACCGGCGGAATTCCTTCGCCCGCGTAGATCTCGGGCCGCGTGTACTGCGGGCAGTCCAGCAGGCCCGAGGCGAACGATTCCTGCACCGCGGACTCGCCGTCGCCCAGCGCCCCGGGCAGTTGCCGCACCACCGCGTCGATCACCGCCATCGCCGCGAGCTCCCCGCCCGAGAGCACGAAGTCCCCGAGCGACAGCTCCTCGTCCACGCGGCGCCGCACCAGCCTTTCGTCCACGCCTTCGTACCGGCCGCAGAGCAGCGTCACCGCCGGCCTTGCCGCCAGCTCCATCACTTTATCGTGATCGAGCCGCCGGCCTTGCGGCGAGAGGTACACCACCGCGCCCCCGCCCGCCGCCCTTGCCGCATCCAGCGCCTTCTCCAGCGGCTCGGCCAGCATCACCATGCCGGGCCCGCCGCCGTACGGACGGTCATCCACCGTGCGGTAGTTGTCGCTCGTGAAATCGCGTGGATTCCACGTCGCCAGCTTCCACAGTCCCGCTTCCAGCGCCTTTCTCGGGATGCCGCTCGCCGTCACGGCGGCGAACATCTCCGGGAACAGCGTCACCACGTCGAAGCGGATCACCAGTCCGATTCCCACGCCACCTCGATGCGCTTCGCAGCGAGGTCCACCCGTTTCACCACCGCCGGCACCCAGGGCAGCAAGCGCGTCCTGTCGCCGGCCACTTCCATCACGTCCTGCGGGCCGTTGGTCAGCCACTGCCGCACCACGCCGAACGAAACGCCCTGCGCGTTCACCACTTCCAGCCCCAGCAGGTCGGCGAGGTAGTAGTGCCCCTCACCCGCCTGCGGCAGCGCCTCGCGCGGCAGCGACACCGGCCGGCCTTTCAGCGCCAGCGCCTGCTCGCGAGACTCGATCCCCTCGAGCTTGGCGATCACCGTCGCGCTGTGCACCCGCGCTGTCTCGACGCGCCGCGGCTCGCCATCGAGCCACCACTGCTTCGCTGCAGCGAGGCTTTCTTGCACGCCCGCCTGCGGCGCCACCTTTACCCAGCCGCGCACGCCGTACGAACCGGCGACGCGGCCCATCGCGATCAGATCAGGCGGCCTTCTTGCCAAACTGCTTGACGAGCCGCTTCACCGTCAGCGAGAGCTGCGCGCCCTTGCCCTGCCAGTGCTTGAGCCGCTCCACGTTCACGCGCAGCGACTCGCGGCCTGCTGGCGCCTTCGGGTCGTAGAAACCGACGCGCTCGATGAACTTGCCCTTGGCGGCGCGGCGCGAGTCCGCCACCACCAGGCTGAAAAAAGGACGCTTGTTCGCGCCGCCGCGCGCCAGTCGAATCACCACCATGAGGAAACCCCGTGAACCGCGAAAAGGCGCGGATTATACGGGAGAAATCAGCGGTTTGGAATGTCCAGGGCGCCGCCCAGCTCGGCCACGCCCCGGCGCAGCCGCTCCATCGCCGGATTGACCTCGGCCGGCGTGCCGCGCACGCCGAGCTCGATGTGCCGGCGCGAGCCGTCGGCGCCCATGCTCGGCAGGCTGAACGCCTTCAGCCCCGGGAAGGTCCGGTTGAGCTCCTCCATCAGCGGCGCCACGGCGGATTCGGGCACGTTGTAGACGATGAGCGAGCCTTCGGCCCAGCGCTGCGTGTCGAACAGGTGCCGGTACTTCTGCTCGAGCACCCACTCAAGCATCGGCCAGGCCATCTGCGGAAACCCGGGCACGAAGTAATGGTCGCCGACCGAGAACCCGGGAATGCGGTTGAAGGGGTTGGGGATGATCTGCGAGCCGACCGGGAATTCGCCCATCCTCAGGCGCTGAGCGTTGGTCTCGGCGCCGAAGCGGCCGCGGATCTCCGCTTCCGCATCCGCATGCAGGGCGAGCGCGACGCCGAGCGCCGCGGCGGCGCACTGGCGCGTGTGGTCGTCGGGCGTCGCGCCGATGCCGCCGAAGCAGAAGACGATGTCGTCGCTGGCAAAGCTGCGCTTGAGCGCCTGCGTGACCCGCGCCGGCTCGTCGCCC
>JAOUGZ010000276.1 GCA_029865405.1 Betaproteobacteria bacterium | reverse complement strand
TCGGTGCCCCGCCTCACGGCCTGCAAGCCGCGCACGAAGCGCGGCTCGGCGCCCAGCGTCGCTTCAAACACGCGGCCTTCCTTCCAGGCCTCGGGCGGCAGCAGCAGGTTGGGCGGCGGTGAGCCGGCCGCACCGTCCGCCAGGATGATGGCCCGGACCTCATCGAAGGCGAACTGCCGGGACGCGGCGTCCGACACGGCGCTGCCGTCGCCCAGTTCATGCACCGCGCGCAGCGGCACGGCCCGGGGCTTGCGGCTCAGGATGGCGATGTCGGCGCGCCGGCTGGCGCCGGGCTCCGCGCGCATCCGCCGGATCATGCCGATCCAGTGTTCGCCGCCGCCTTGCACCGACACGCTCACCATCTCGCCGCACTTCGCCCAATCGCCGCCCGTCTGTGGAATCTCCGCGCCCAGCTCGTTGCCGCCGGCATCGCGCAGGAGCCAGTCCTCGGGCGCCGAGGGCACGCTGTCCACTGCATCCGCGAAGGCAAGCTCGCGCTTGCCGGACGCTTCGTCCGAGAGCTGTTTCCAGATCTGCGCGTATCGATGCAGGACCTGCATGTTCCCGGTGGCGCTCGCGTGCGCCGGCGCCGAGTACGGGGACTTGGCGCGCCAGAACGCCTGCAGGTGCTGCACCGCCGACAATTGCGCGCCGGGCGCAATGTCCGCGCCGAAATACTGGATGCGGTCGAACCGGGTCGACGTCAGCTCCTTGTAGATCTTTTCCAGGGCGTCGAAGCCGACGCCCGGGCCGAAGTAGCGCGCCGCGCCGCTCATCGCCGCCGCCTCGGATGCCCGGCGCGGCGGGGCGTCGCCCGCCGGATCGAAGCAGAACGGGTTGTCGGCGACGCCGGGCGCGCGCAGCGTGAAATGGCTGCCCAGGCGCTCGATCACGCGGTCCGCGATCTCGATGTGCTCGGGCGCCATCATGTCCGGGGCGCTCACCTGCAGCATGAGCAGGCGCAGCAGCTCCTGCTCCGCGGTGACGATGCTGCGCTGGTCGGCGTGCGCCTTCGCCGG
Organism: Betaproteobacteria bacterium; assembly: GCA_029865405.1. The sequence continues at coordinate 3,735 of JAOUGZ010000276.1, read as the reverse complement.
AAACATCGCGCAGCCGGCTTTCTCCGCGTGCGCGTGCACCGAGTACGCCAGGCGCCAAAGGCTGCCGGGCACGCTGGCGTAGTGCACCAGGCAGATCTTCGCCAGCCTGCGGCACGCGCCCAGGGCGCGCGCTGCGCTCACCGCCGCCTGCGACCGCTGGGCGCGGTCGGTGATCGCCGATGTCGCCAGGGCTTCGGCCGAGGCGCACAGCCCCTGCGTCAGGCTGGTTTGATAGCGCAGCAGGGATTTCCAGGTCGATTCGCGCGCTGCCTGCTTGCCCTCCGGGCTGGCGAGGTACTGCGCCAGCAGGGTGGTCACGTGCGCGGCGCCCGCGTCGTCGATGCGGGCGAGGATCTCGCTCGCCGCCTTCGGATCGGTTGCGGCCGTCTGCGCCTTCGGCGCGAGCCAGCCGCTCAGCTGATTCAGGGTCGTATCCGGATCGGTCCCTCGAAGACTGGACAGGAATCCCGTAGCCGGATCGCCCTTCGCACGGTCTTCAGGCTCCGCCCGCTTCTTCATCCAATCGAGTACGTCCAGCACTGCTGTCCTCCCGCCGATCGGCGCTCACGCCGACTCCCCCTCGAATCCTAGCGGCGCCGCCGGCGCCGGCGAGAACTGCCCCGCGCTGTCCGCGCAATAGTTGCAGGTCGCACCGTGCGATTAGTCACCAAAGGGCCCAAAATCACGCGCGGCGCCCCGGCGCGGCTCCGCCAGACCGCGCTAGCCGCGCAAGTCGGCGCCCGCAAAGCTCGACACCAGGCGATCGACGCTCGCCTCGAGCGCGGCCCCATGGTTGAGCAGCGCGTCCACGGCGAACGACACCGGCATGTCGACGCCCAACCGGCGCGCGGTCTTCACCACGGCCTGCGCCGAGAACGCCCCTTCGAAGACCTGCTTGCGGCCGGCCAGCACCTCGTCGAGCGTCTTGCCTTCGCCGAGCGCGAAGCCGAGGCTGCTGTTGCGCGACTGCATGCTGTTGGCGGTGAGCATCATGTCGCCGATGCCGGCGAGCCCGTCGAAGGTCTCGCGCTTCGCGCCCTTGGCGAGCCCGAAGCGCGTCGCTTCCGCCAGGCCCATGGTGACCAGCGTGGCGCGCGCGTTCTCGCCCAGTTTCCTGCCCGCGAGCACGCCGCTCGCGATCGCCACCACGTTCTTCATCAGGCCGCCGATCGCGGTGCCGACCGGATCGTCGTTCGGCTGCACGCCGAAGCGCGGCGTGGCGATGAGCGGGGCGAGCCGGCGCGCAAGCGCGGCGTCGGCGCTGGCGAGCGCCACGCCGCACGGCAGGTCGTGGCCGACTTCGCGCGCGAACGAAGGGCCGGAGAGCACCGCGACGGGCGACCCCGGCAGCGCCTCGGCGAGCACTTCGGGCATCAGCGCGAGGCTTGCCTGCTCGAGTCCCTTGGAGCAGCTCACTACGGGCGTGCCTGGCGCGAGCACCGGCGCGAGGCGCGCCGCGACGGCGCGCATGCGCTGCGCCGGCGGCGCGAGCAGCAGGAATGCCGCGCCCGCGGCTGCTTCACCGACGTCGTTGGTCGCGCGGATGCCCGCGGGCAGCGGCACGCCGGCGAGGAAATGCTCGTTGCGGCCGCGCCGATTGATGTCCTCGACGACCTCGGGCTCCAGCGCCCAGAGAACGACGTCGTGGCCCGCGCGGCGCACGACGCAGGCCATGGCGGTGCCAAAGGCCCCGCCGCCGATCACCCCGATGCGCGCCATAGGGATAGCATCTTAGTATGAGTCTCGTCCTCGCCATCGATCAGGGCACGCACGCGAGCCGCGCGCTGGTGGTGGACGAGGCGGGCCGCGTCGTCGCGCGCGGCGTGCGCGACGTTGCGCTCTCCCACCCGCAGCCGGATTGGGCGGAGCAGGACGGCGAGGAGATCGTGGCCTCGATCGTCGAAGCCGTGAGCCGGGCCCTGGCGGCGCTCGGGGCGCGCGCGGCCGAGATCTCCTGCGCCGGCCTCGCCAGCCAGCGCTCGAACGCAGTGTGCTGGGATCGCGTCTCGGGCCAGGTGCTGTCGCCTGTCTTCTCCTGGCAGGACCGGCGCGCGCACGCCTGGATCGGCGAGCTGGAAGCGGCGCACGGCGACGCCGTGCACCTCAAGACCGGCCTGTACCTTTCGCCGCACTACGGCGCGAGCAAGCTGCGCTGGGCGCTCGATCATCTGCCGGCGGTGCGCGCAGCGCTCGGCAGCGGCACGCTGGCGTGGGGACCGATGGCGAGCTTTCTCACGTTTCGCCTGCTCAAGGAACGGCCGTTCCTCGCCGAGCCGCAATGCGCCGCGCGCACCCAGCTGTGGAACCTGCAGGCGCGCGACTGGGACCCGGACCTCCTTGCGCTGTTCGGCCTGCCGCAGGGTTTCCTGCCGCAGAGCGTTCCCACCTGCCACGACTGGGGCACGCTCGAGACGGCGGGCCTGTCGGTGCCGCTCACGGCGGTGAACGGCGACCAGTCGGCGGCCGTCTTCGCCTTCGGCTGGCCGGAGGAGGACTGTGCCTACGTCAACATCGGCACCAGCGCCTTCGTGCAGCGCGCGCTCACGCGCGCCCCGGGACACGTGCCGCGCCAGCTCACCGGCATCATCCTCGCCGACCGCGACGTCACCGTGTACATGGTGGAAGGAAACGTGAACGGCGCGGGCACCGCGCTCGAGTGGCTCGAGCGCGAGCTCGGCGTCACGGACGCGACGGGGCAGCTGCCGCAATGGCTCGAGCGCGGCGGCGCGCCGCCGCTCTTTCTCAACGGCATCGCCGGGCTGGGCGGGCCATTCTGGCGCGCGGACTTCGCCTCGCGCTTCGCGGGCGAGGGCGAACCCTGGCAGAAGGCGGTGGCGGTGGTGGAGAGCATGGCGTTCCTGCTCCAGGCGAACATCGACCACATGGCGCAGTTCATCCCGGCGCCGCGGCGCATGCGCGTGAGCGGGGGCGTTTCGCGCCTGGACGGCCTTTGCCGGCGGCTCGCCGCGGTGAGCGGCCTGCCCGTGCACCGGCGCGAGGATCCCGAGGCGAGTGCGCGCGGCATCGCCTACCTCGCGGCGGGACGCCCGGCGGCCTGGAACACGACACCCGCGGAGCAGGTCTTCGCCCCCGCGCGCGACGATGCCCTGCGCGGGCGCTATCGGCACTGGCGCGAGCTCATGGCGCAGGCGACCGGCGTCTGATGCGCGCGCCCTAGCGCGCGAGCGCAGAGCCCGCCGCCTCGCCCAGCCCCTGCAGCGGCCCGAGGGGATTGCGGCTCACTTCCTTTTCGTGGATGAGCGGCTGGCCGCCGTGCACCTTGTACACCACGGTGTCGCCGACGAACAGCAGCAGGGCGCTGAAATTCCACCCGGTGACGTCGGTCTCGCGGCGGAAGTTGAAGATATCGGCCCAGAAGCCGCCGATCCTCCTGCGGTCGGTGCGCCGCACCTGGAGGGCGTAGCCGGTGCAGGCGTTGCCCGCCGCCAGGCACTCGCGGATGCCGGGATCGAGCTCCCGCGGATCGAGCACGTTGCCGCTGGCGAAGCGCTGCAAGATGTCCGGGAAACCGAGGATCGTGACCGCAGCATTGCTGAGCGGATCGATGCCCGCCGCCGATAGCTCGGCGCGCGTCGTTTCCTGCGGCACGACGCGCTCGATGGCCGACCTCGCGTCCTCGAACGAGGCCCAGGCCTGCTGCGTGGCGAGGTCTGCGCGCGGCAGCAGCGAGCTGCAACCGGCGAGCAGGACCGCGGCAAGAGCCTGCACGCACGG
>JAOUGZ010000275.1 GCA_029865405.1 Betaproteobacteria bacterium | reverse complement strand
CGCGGAAGGCGCGTCCGCGAGCTTTCGCTGGGTCACCTTGGCCAACACGGCGCTGGCGGCTTCCACCGCGTTGTACGCCACCTACTTGTGGTTGCGCCTGGACATCGTCGGCCGCGTGGCCACAGGACTCGCCGCGCTCGGTGCGATCGGAGTACCCGCCGGGCTGGTGGTCGCGGCGCTCGCGACGGGCACTGCGCGCGTCGGCCTTTACGAGGGGACGGCGCTGCTCTCGGCTGCGGCCGTGATCGCCTACCTGTGCCTGGAGAGGGCCTACCGTAACCGCGACGCGGGCATCGTCGTGATGCCGGCGGTGATGCTTGCCGTCGCCTGCGAGATGTGGCTCATCGCGCACGGGCTCGCGCTGCCCGGCTCGCCGCCCGAGGGTTTCGGTGCCTACTGGGAGGCGGGCTACCGCTTCGCGATGGCGCTGGGTTACGGACCGATCGCGCTCGCCGGCGCCGTGGCGGCGCTGGCGCTCGCCGCCCGCCGCGGCGGCGCGCCAGACTCGGCCGCGAGGCTCTCGGCGGGGCTTGCGGTCGGCGCGCCGTTGCTGCTGCTCGCGGCCGGCATGGGGGCGGCGTGGACGCTCATCGACGCACAGGCCTCGGCGAGGCCGGCGGGTTTTCTGTTCATGTCGTCGCTTGCCACGGCAGCCGCGCTGCTCGCGTGGCTGCGCATGCGCGAGCTGGACGCGCGGCGCCAGGCGCGGCTGGTGCTCGGCGTCTTCGTCGTGGCGACGGCAGGGCTGCTCGCGGCAGGGCGCGTCGGCGCGCTGCTCGTCTAACGGGTGTCAGGATGCGTATCGACGAACCGCCGGGCCTCGCGATGCCCGCTGGCAGCGGCGCGGCGGAACCAGGCGCGCGCCTCGCTCTCGCTCTGCACGACGCCTTTTCCGGTGAGGAACAGGATCCCCAGGTTGTGCTGCGCTTCGGCGTGGCCCTGTCGCGCGGCCTCGAAATACCAGGTGGCGGCGGCGCGGTCGGGCTCGGACTCCGACTCCGGCAGCCCCAGGCCGAGGGCGTACAGGTTCGCGAGCTGGAACTGGGCCTCGGTGTGGCCCTGCTGCGCGCCCAGCAGGAACCAGCGGAACGCCTCGGCGTCGTCCTCGCGCACGCCCTGGCCGTGGTGATACATGAGCCCGAGGCGCACCTGCGCCTCCGCGTTGCCGCCGCGCGCGAGCGGCAGCAGCAGCCTGAACGCCTGCATGAAGTCGCGGCTGGCGTACGCCGCGCGCGCGCGCGCAAGGTCGTCTGTGCCGGATTGTGCGCTCGCTCCCGGCGGGGCCACGGCGAGCGCGAGCGCCATCCCCAGCGCCACTGCGGCAAAGCCCGGCCTCGGTGGGATACGCATGTGCTCTCCTCGTACGCTGGATGGGGCTCGTCGTGACGGATGCAAGCGCCGTGCCCGGCGACGCGGCGCGCGCGGCAGCCCTTGCGGGCCGCCCGCGCTTCACGCTGCGCGCCAAGGGGCTGCTGCTGTTTCTCCTCGTGTCGCTCTACGTTGTGGGTGGCGCCGTGCTGCTCATCGTACAGGCATCGCGGCACTTCGCGCAGCGCACGGACCTGCTCGGGGATCTCGCGCCGCTCTTCTGGTTCGCGGCGGTGGCCGCGCTGCTCGGGCTGGTGGTGTTCGGCGCCTTCCTCACGCTGTTCCTCGGCAGGCTCGCCGCGGACCTCGGCCGGCTGCAGACGCGGGCGCTGGAGGTGGCCGGCGGCCTGCGCGGCGCACCGCTGCGCCTTGCGCGCGACGACGAGGTCGGGGCGCTCGCGCGCGCCGTCGACAAGATGGCCGCCGACCTCGAGGCGCGCGAGCACGAGATCGCGACGGCGCGGCTGGAGCAGTTCCATGGTGAGCGCATGACGTTGCTCGGCGGCATCGCCGCCGGCGTCGCGCACGAGATCGGCAACCCGGTGGCGGGAATCGCCGCCATCGCCGCCGAGGCGCAGGCCGCGCAGCAGCAGGGGCGCGCTGCCGAGTTCGACGCGCAGCAGCTGCTCGGCCTCGCGCAGCGCGTCGCCGAGATCACCCGGCGCCTTGCGCTGACGGCGGGCGCGCGCTCCACGGAGAGCGCGCCGCTCGCGCTCAACCCGGTGCTGGAGGGCGTGAGCGCGCTGCTGCGCTTCGACCGGCGCTTCGCGCCGATCGCGCTCGAGACCCGCCTCGACCCGGCGCTGCCCCTGGTGCAGGCGGCGGAGGACGACATCGTGCAGTTGCAGCTGCACCTGCTGATGAACGCCGCGGAAGCGCTGGCCGGCGCGCGCGCGGGCGACGCGCGCATCGAGGTGGCGACCCGTCGCGACGGCGCCTGGGCCGAGCTGCGCGTGCGCGACAGCGGTCCCGGCATGGACGCGGCCACGCTCGCGCGCGCCTTCGAGCCGCTGTTCACCACCAAGCCTGCGGGCAGGGGCAACGGCCTGGGCCTGGATGCCTGCCGGCGGATCATGGCGCGCTGCGGCGGGGAGATCTCGCTCGCCTCGCGGCCCGGCGAAGGCACCAGCGTGGTGTGCCGCTTCCCGGCCTCCGGGAGCGCCGAGGGGGCGGCGCTATAATGGCCCGCACCATCTTGCCCCGGAATGCACCATGATCTTCAGGCTCGCGTGGCTCGCGGCGCTGCTTGCGGCGGCGGCAGGCGCGTTTGCGCAGTCCGCGGACGAACTGCGCCGCTACCTGGAGGATGGGCGCAAGGTGGCGGCGCAGTTCGTGCGCGAGCTGGGCGGCGAGCTGCGCCGCGAGCTCGAAGCGACCGGTCCGCTGCGCTCCATCATCGTCTGCAAGTTCAGCGCCCCTGAAGTCGCTTCGTCGCTGTCGCGCATGACCGGCTGGCGCGTGAGCCGCGTGAGCCTGCGCGCGCGCAATCCCGCGCTCGGGCAGCCCGATGCCTGGGAGCAGCGCGTGCTGGTGGACTTCGACCGGCGCGCGCAGGGCGGCGAGAAGCCCGAGGCCATCGAGTTCGCCGAGGTGGTCACGGAGCCGGGCGGCACGTTCTACCGCTATATGAAGGCGCTGCCGGTGGACAGGCTGTGCCTGCAATGCCACGGCCCGGCGGAATCGCTTTCGGGTTCGGTCAAGGAGCGCCTGGCGAGCGACTACCCGTTCGACAAGGCGACCGGTTACTCGCTCGGCCAGATCCGCGGCGCGGTGACCATCAAGCGGCCGCTGTAGCGGGCGCCGCCGCGGCGGGCATGAGCACCGTGACTGCACCCGCGAGCACGCCCGTGCCGCTCACCTCCAAGGGGCTGATCGCCTTCCTGGTGCTCGTGCTCTACGTGGGCGTCTCCGCCGCCTACATCCTCGCCGAGCGTCGCGTCCTGGCCGAGCGGCTGGGAGAGATGGACCGCCTGCACCTGGTCGAAGAGGCCTTCAAGCGCTCGGCGCTCGCCATGTCGAACGCGATGCTGTCGCTGCGGCTGCGCACCTACGGCGGCGAGGCGGCGTCGGCGGCGCGCGAAGAGTTGCCTTACGCGCTGGAGGTTGTCGAACAGTCCTTCCGCGACCTGCGGGCGCAGTATCCCGCCGTGCTCGCGCTCAGTGCGGCCGCGCAGCGGCGCGTTGCGGCGCTGGGCGCAGGCACTGGCGCCGCCGACCTGATGGAGCTGCGCGAGGCAGTCGCGGCGCTGGCGCGCTCGATCGACAGCGAGAGCATCCGCGCGCGCGAGGAGCGGCGGGCGATGGGGCGTGACTATCGAGAGCGCTACGACCGCTTGACCGTCACGGCGCTGGCGCTTGGCACGGCGGGGCTGCTCGCCTTCGGCGGCGTGGCGGCGCTGTTCTTCTCGCGGCTCGCCGCGGACCTCGGGCGCCTCGAGCGCCGCGCCGGCGAGATCGTCGCCGGGCAGCGCGGCGAGCCGCTGGAAGTCACGCGGCGCGACGAAGTGGGATCGCTGACGCGCGCAGTGAATCGCATGGCGAAGGACCTGGAGGATCGCGAACGCGAAGTCGCGGTGGCGCGCGAGCGGCGCGCGCACCGCGAAAAGATGGCGGCGCTCGGCACCATGGCGAACCGGGTCGCGCACGAGATCGGCAATCCGCTGTCGACGATCGCCGCCTTGGCGGAGTTCGCCGGCAGCCAGCCGGGGGATGCGTGCCGCGAATGCCGGCCGGACCTGATCCTCAAGGAAACGCGGCGCATTGCCGACATGACGCGCCAGATCGCGGACTTCGCCGTGCCCGGCGACGCGGCGCCCGAGCCGGTGGACCTGGCGGCGATGCTGGGGGCGCTGTCCGGGTTCCTCGAGTTCGATCCCCAGTTCAGCACGACGCGGGTGGAGCTGCACCTGCCGCCGCGCCTGCCGCTGCTGGTGGTGGTGCCGGGGCAGTTGAGCGAGGTGCTGATGAACCTCCTCCTGCTCAGCCTGGGCACGGACGGTGCGCCGCGGCCGGAGCGCATCACCGTCGAGGCCGAGGCCGGCGGCGCGGGCCTCACGCTGCGCGTCAGCGGCAGCACCGCGCCGGGAGACGGCGCGCGGCTGGAGCGCACGCGGCGGCTTGTCGAAGGCATGGGCGGGCGCATGCACGACGCCGCGCCCGCCGCGGGCGACTGGGGGATCGAGTTGCCCGCCTACGAAGCAGCCGCAAGGGCCTGACGGCGATGCCTTCGCTGCAAGTGCTGGTGATCGACGACGAGCCTGCCCTCCGGCAGATGCTGACCCTCATGCTGATGCGCGCCGGCTACGAGGTGGAGGCGGCGGCCTCCGCCGAGGAGGCCGCGGCGCGCCTCGCCAAGGGCGAGTTCGACGTCGCGCTGTGCGACATCAAGCTGCCCGGCATGAACGG
>JAOUGZ010000274.1 GCA_029865405.1 Betaproteobacteria bacterium | reverse complement strand
CGCGCGACGGGCGCATCACCGACGTGAAGACGATCGCCGGGCTGCTCTGGGTGGAGAAACCGGTCTAGCCGCAGAGCCCGGTGTACCCGCAGGAGCTGCACCAGTCGCAGCCATCCTTGCGGATCAGCGTACGGCTGCCGCACTCCGGGCACTTGAGGCCCTGCATCACCGGGGCGCCGCCGCGCGCCGGCGCCTCGAGGATCCCCATCTTCTGCAGCGGCGCGCCGTGCTCGTCGAGCAGGCCGAGCATGGCGTAGCGGTGCAGGATGAGGCGCGCGAGGTACGACACGGTGGACGGGTAGTTCTGCTGCTTGCGCGATCCCGGCACGAAGGCGAGGAAGTCGCCCAGCGGCTCCGGGAAATCGAGCAGCTTCTGCAGCTTCATGCCGATCCACGCCGGATCGACCACGCGCATGTCGAGCGACAGCAGCTTGCACAGGCCGTCGAGGGCGCGCGGGTACTCGCCCGAGAGCCACATGGAGTAGGGGCGCGTCGTGCCGTCGGGCAGCGCGATCTCCTTCAGCCCGAGCACGAAGTCGTCGCCGGTGCGCGGGTTGTGCACATCCACGGTCCAGGACATGGTGCCGTCGGCGCCGGTCTTCGGCTCCTTCAGGCTGAACATCGAGTCGAGCACCGGCGTCACGCTGGCGAAAGCGTCGGCCTGCTTCTCGCCGTCGAGGCCGCCGAGCTGCTCCACGCGCCAGCGCACCAACTGCGCCAGCGCCGAGACCACCGAGGGCATGCGGCGTTTTTCGCCGCGCGGCGGGAATTCCATCTCGAACGCATCGTCGCCCGCGGTGCGCGCCAGCGTGTCGAGTTTGAGGCGCAGCCAGCCCGGGTCCTCGGCGCGCATGTCCATGGACAGCGACTTCGCCACGGCGCCCAGGCCGCGCGGCTGCTCGCTGCCGTTCACCCAGACCTCGAAGGCGTGCGGCCCGCCGTTTTCCGCTTCGCCCACGAACACCGCGAAGTGGTGGTGCGGGTGCTCGATCATGTAGGTCCACGACAGGTTGCCCGACGCGAACGCCGGCCGCCCCGGCCAGCGCAGGGACGCGAGCACCGGCTCGGGCAGTGACTTGATGCGGATGCGGCGGTTGACGTCGTCCTCGACGAAGTCCTGGGGAGAGTCCACCGACAGCACCGAACCGAGCACCTTGTTCGGACGGTAGGTGGCGAGCCCTTTGAGGCCGGACTTCCACGCGGCGAGGTACAGGTCCTTGAACTCGCCGTAGGGGTAGTCCTCCGGCACGTTGACCGTCTTCGAGATGCTGGTGTCGATGTACGGCGCGACCGCGGCCACCATGCGCTCGTGCGCCGCAGCGGACAGCTCGAGCGCCGTGACGAAGTAAGGCGGGAGGCTCTCCATGTCGCCGCCCGCGGCCTTGTAGCGCCGCCAGGCGTGATCCTCGACCGGGAACTCCTGCAGCGCGCCGTCCGCCATGCGCTTCTTGCGCGTGTAGGTCCAGGAGAACGGCGGCTCGATGCCGTTGGAGGCGTTGTCGGCGAAGGCGAGGCTGATGGTGCCGGTCGGCGCGATCGACAGCAGATGGCTGTTGCGGATGCCGTGCGCGCGGATCTGCGCCTTCACTTCCTCGGGCAGGCGCGCGGCGAAGCTGGTGCCGGACAGGTACAGGTCCGCATTGAACAGGGGAAACGCGCCGCGCTCCTGCGCCAGCGCCACCGAGGCGAGGTAGGCGCGATCACGCATCGCCGCGGAGATGCGCGCCGCCATGGCGCGCGCTGCTTCGCTGTCGTAGTGCAGGCGCAGCATGATAAGCGCGTCGCCCAGCCCGGTGAAGCCGAGGCCGACGCGGCGCTTGGCCATCGCCTCGCGATGCTGCGCCTCGAGCGGCCAGGCGGTAATCTCGAGCACGTTGTCGAGCATGCGCACCGCGACGTCCGCCACTTTGCCGAACGCCTCGAAATCGAATGCCGCGGCCGCGGCGAAGGCGTTGCGCACGAAGCGCGTGAGGTCGATCGAGCCCAGGCAGCAGCAACCGTAGGGCGGCAGCGGCTGCTCGGCGCAGGGGTTGGTGGCCTCGATGGCCTCGCAGTAGTTGAGGTTGTTGTCGCGGTTCATGCGATCGAGGAACAGGATCCCCGGCTCGGCGTGGTCGTAGGTCGAGCGCATGATCTGGTCCCAGAGCGCGCGCGCCGCGATCTTCCGGTACACCCACAGGCCATCGGCGCGCTGCTGCACGTCCGGCCCGGGCCAGGGCTTCGCTTTGTGCACCAGCTCGACCTCGAGGTCGGCTTCCACCGCCTGCATGAAGGCGTCGGTGACGCCCACCGACACGTTGAAATTGGCGAGGTCGCCCTGGTCCTTGGCGTGGATGAAATCCTCGACGTCCGGATGGTCGCAGCGCAGCACCCCCATCTGCGCGCCGCGGCGCGCCCCGGCCGATTCCACCGTTTCGCACGAGCGGTCGAATACGCGCATGTAGGACACGGGGCCGCTCGCGCGCGAGCGCGTGCCCTTCACCTCGGCGCCCTTGGGGCGGATCGAGGAAAAATCATAGCCTACGCCGCCGCCGCGGCGCATGGTCTCGGCGGCTTCCTGAAGCGCGGTGTAGATGCCGGGCTTGCCGTCGACGACCTCCGAGATCGAGTCGCCCACGGGCTGCACGAAGCAGTTGATGAGCGTGGCCTGCAGTTGCACGCCGGCCGCCGAATTGATGCGCCCGGCGGGGATGAAGCCGTCCTCCAGCGCCTGCAGGAAGCGCCGCTCCCAGTGGCCGCGCTTCGCCTCGGGCTCGGCCTGGACGAGCGCGCGCGCGACGCGCGCGCGCACCTCGCCGACGGAGGCTTCGCCGCCCTTGGCGTATTTTTCCAGCAAGGCGTCGACGCAGATCGCCTGCGGGGCGATGGCGGGGGCGACAGGGGTCTCGTTCATGGCGTCTCGGGCTGCACTAAACTGCTTATTTATACAGTATTGTCACCCCGGGGACGGCCTGGCCGCAAGTGCGGTTTCGCGCTCCAGGCGCGCCTGCTTGAGCAGGTCGGCGACCCCCGGATGGCCGTTGCGCAGCGCCAGTTCCACCGGCGTCTCGCCGTCGCGCGTCGCCAGCGCCGGGTCGGCGCCGTTCCGGAGCAGCGTCTCGACCATCGGCGCGCTGCCTTTTGACGCGGCGTAGGCGAGCGGCGTGAAGCCGTTGTCATGCCGCAGGTCGGGGTCGAAGTTCATCGACAGCACCCGCTGGCAATAGGCGACGTTGTTCTTGTCGATGGCATAGAACAGGGCGCGTATGGCCTCGGGGCTCCTTTCCCTGGGCTTGGGCTCGAGCCCCGTGGGCATGAGCTTGACCACGTAATTGATGAGCGAAACACCGATCATCACCAGCAGCGCGAGGATCAGGGGGATCTTGGAGATGCCGAAGCCCTGCGCGATCTGGTCGGGCATGTTGGCGCCGAGAATCAGCAGCACCACGCCGAAGAACAGGAAGAAGCGCAGATACAGGAACAGGCCGAGGACCACCGCGCAGCCGAGCGCCGCCAGCACGTAGTCGAGGTCGATGCCGAGCGTCTTGACGATGTCCGGCGGCAGGTTGGCGAGAATCGCGGACAGCGTGATCAGGCCGAACAGCGCCACCTCGCGGATGCGCAGCCGCGTGAGCAGGTCGTCCTTGTCGATTCGGGTCTGCAGCGCCACGGCCGGATTCTCGGTGACCCTTTCCGTCCGTGCAAGCGACGTGCGGGTAGAATCGCGCCTACATGTCCAAAGCGTTCGTCAGGGAATCCGGCGACGGGGAAGTCGACCCGCGCGCGCACGCCGAAGCACCGGTGCCGGCGAAGAACTACATCACGCCGGCGGGCTTCGCGCGCCTCAAGGCGGAGCTCAAGCGCCTGGTGGAGATCGAGCGCCCGGAGGTCGTGCGCACCGTGTCATGGGCGGCGTCGAACGGCGACCGCTCGGAAAACGGCGACTACCTCTACGGGAAAAAGAGATTGCGCGAGATCGACCGGCGCGTACGCCAGCTCATCAAGCGGCTGGAAAGCGCGAGCGTCGTCGACAACTCGGACCGCGACGCCGAGCAGGTGTTCTTCGGCGCCACGGCGCGTGTACGCTCGCGCTCGGGGGGCGAGCGCAGCGTGACCATCGTCGGCGCGGACGAGGTGGATACGGCGCGCGGGCGCGTATCCTGGATCTCGCCGGTCGCCAAGGCGCTGCTGAAAGCGCGCGTCGGCGACGTGGTGACGCTGGCGACGCCCGCCGGCGTGGAGCAGCTGGAGATTCTGGACGTGAGCTATCTTTCGATCGATTAACCAAAGGGAGGAACGGATGAGCATGCTGAAGGAATTCAAGAGCTTTGCAATGAAAGGCAACGTCGTCGACCTGGCCGTCGGTATCGTGATCGGCGCCGCGTTCGGCAAGATCGTCTCGTCGCTGGTCGCAGACGTCATCATGCCGGTCGTCGGCTTGATCGTCGGTGGCATCGACTTCTCAGGTCTGGCGGTGAACATCGGCGAGGCCTCCGTGAAGTATGGGAAATTCATTCAGAGCAGCGTCGACTTCGTAATCATCGCCGCGGCGATCTTCTTCGTCGTCAAGGCCATCAACCGCATGAAGCGCGAGGAGGAAAAGCCGGCCACGCCCGCCGCGCCGCCGCGCCAGGAGGTGCTGCTTGCGGAGATTCGCGACCTGCTGAAGAAAGGCTAGTGTCCCGAGTCAGAAATGCGTGATCGTTTTTCTTCGATCTCGGGACTGGGCCGCTCTTGCCCAGTCCCGAGACACAGGGGCGATCACGTTGGCGTGAGCGCCTGCGCCATGCGACGGTCTC
>JAOUGZ010000272.1 GCA_029865405.1 Betaproteobacteria bacterium | reverse complement strand
GCCGACGCGCTCGCCGACGAGCCGGAGCGCGACATAGCTCGCCAGTCCGATGCCCGCGATCAGCACCACCATGAGCCAGATCTGCCGCGGATTGAGCACCTCGTACGGACCGTAGCCGCGGTCGGGCAGGATCGGCAGCACGATGAAGGTCAGCACCAGGAACTGCAGCACCGACACCTGCTCGTCGCGCTCGAGCGCGGTCGAGAAACCCTCGAGCTCCGGCTTGAAGTACAGCAGCGCCGTCACGCCGATGGCGAGCGCGCCCGCGATCACGATCTCACCCGTTCCGGCCAGAACGCCCAGGAGATAGCACACCGCGGCCGCCGCCACCGTGGTGGTGCCGGATTCCTCCTGCGCGCCGACGCGCCGGTACGCGGCGATCAGCATGCCCGCGATCGCGGCGAGCCCGACCGGCACCACCCAGGCGCCGCCCTGCGCCGCGTCGATGAAGGCGGCGAGCGCGCCGGTAAGCGCGATCAGCGCGAAGGTGCGCACCCCCGCCTTGGCCGCGGGATTTCGTTCGCGCTCCAGGCCGATGAGCAGCCCGATGCCGACGCCCACCGCGAGCCGGATCCAGCTCTCGTCCAACTATGCCTTTCGCCAGGGCGCGCCCAGGCCCACGGGGGCCGGGGCGATCTGGGCAATGCGCTGGAACAGCTGGCGGTATTCGCGTTCGCCGACGCCGCCCAGCGGATCCTCGTTGGCGGCGAACGCCGCGGCGATCGCCGCCCGGTCCCCGGGCGTGAGCCGCTGCTCGTCGCGCAGGATGCGCAACGCCTCGCGCATCGGCGCCGTCATTTCACCAGCGTCACCGGCACGGCGACCTCGTGCACCACGCGCTGCGCCACCGAGCCGAGCAGCACCGAGCCGAGCGCGCCCATGCCGCGCGTGCCCATGATCACCTCGCCGATGTCATGCGCCACCGTGAAGCGCGCGATGGTGCGCGCCACCTCGCCGCGCTGCAGGTGCGCGGTGTGCGGCACCTTCTCCGCCGCCAGGGCGTCGGCCGCTTCCTTGAGCACGCGCGCACTGGCGCTCTCGCGCATCTTCTCCAGTTCCGGCCGCACCGCATAGGCGCGCAGTTCCTCCGCGGCCGCGGGCGGCTCGACGTGCAGCAGGTGGACGTCGGCCTGCGATTCGCGTGCGCGTTGCGCGGCCAGGCGCAGCGCGCGCTCGGCCGCCTCCGATCCGTCCACCGGCACGAGGATGCGCTTCATGCGGCGTCCGCCATCACGTGAGGCACAGCAGGCCGGCGCGCACCGCGGCATGCAGGTCGTCGGCGCGGGCGAGCCCCGCGATGCCCATGCCGAGCACCAGCGCGCCGGCGGCGACGCGCAGGCGCGCGAGCCCGGCGCCGCCGCGCAGCTTTTCCAGGAGCACGCCCGCGCCGAGCAGCCAGGGCAGCGTGCCGGCGCCGAAGGCGAGCATGGCGAGTGCGCCCCGCAGGGGCCCGCCGGCGAGCGTCGAGGTGGCGAGCGCCGCGTACACCAGGGCGCAGGGCAGCAGGCCCCAGAGCGCGCCGGCGAGCGCGGCCGCCGGCGCGCCGGGGGCCGCTGCAAGCCGTGCCGCCGCCGGCTGCACGCGCCGCCACAAAGGCGCGCCGACCGCTTCGAGCCGCGCGAGCAGGCGCCCGGCGCCCAGCAGGTACAGGCCGGCCAGGATCAGCACCGCCTGCGCGAGCACGAACAGCGCGATCTGCGCGGGCAGGGCATCCTGCAACAGCTGCGTCGCGCCGCCGAGCGCCCCGGCCGCGGCGCCGCCGAGCGCGTAGGTGGCGATGCGCCCGGCGTTGAACACGAGCGGCCGGCGCCAATCGGGCGCCGCGCGGCCTAGCGGCGCGATCGGCACCACGCGCCGCGCCGAGAACGCCGTGACGATGCCGCCGCACATGCCGACGCAGTGCAGTCCCGAGGCGAGGCCGAACAGCAGCATCGCCGGCAGCAGCGCGTCCATCTCAGATCACCTTCGAGTACTGGGCGCGCGCCTCGCGCTCGCGCAGGTAACGGTCGAACACGGCGCACACCACGCGCACCAGCAGCCGCCCCTTGGGCGTGACGATGATCCAGTCCGGCTGCAGCTCGACCAGCCCCTCGGCCTCGAGCCGGCGCAGGCGGTCCATCTCCGGCGCGAAGTAGCGCTTGAAGTCGACGAGGTAGGACAGCTCCACCGATTCGATGGACAGGCGGAAATGGCACGCCAGCCCCTGGATCACGGCGCGGCGCACGAGGTCGTCGGGCGTCAGCTCGAGGCCGCGCGCCACCGGCAGGCGCCCCGCGTCGAGCGCGACGTAGTAGTCCTCCAGGCGCTTCTGGTTCTGGTAGTAGGTCGGGCCGACGGCGCCGATCGCCGACACGCCCAGGCCGATCAGGTCGCTGCCCCGGCGCGTCGAGTAGCCCTGGAAATTGCGCTGCAGCCGGCCCTGCGACTGCGCCAGCGCGAGCTCGTCGTCCGGGCGCGCGAAGTGATCCATGCCGATGTAGAGGTAGCCCGCGCGCGTCAGGCGCCCGATGGCGAGCGACAGGATCTGCAGCTTCGCCTCCGCCGAGGGCAGGTCGGCCGCGGCGATGCGCCGCTGCGGCATGAACACGCTCGGCAGGTGCGCGTAGCTGTAGAGCGCGATGCGGTCCGGATCGAGCGCGATCACCTGGTCGAGCGTGCGGTTGAAGCCGTCGAGCGTCTGCTTGGGCAGGCCGTAGATGAGGTCGATGTTCAGCGAGCGAAAGCCGCTGGCGCGCGCCTCGCCGACGACGCGGCGCGTCTCCTCCTCGCTCTGGATGCGGTGCACCGCCTTCTGCACCTCGGCGTCGAAGTCCTGCACGCCGAGCGAGACGCGGTTGAAGCCCAGCCCGGCGAGGTATTCCAGGGTGCCGGGACTGGCGCGTCGCGGGTCGACCTCGATGGCGGATTCGCAATCGGGGGCGCGCTGGAAGTGCCGGTCGATCGCCGCCACCAGCGCGCCCATCTCCTCGCGCGCGAGGAACGTGGGCGTGCCCCCGCCCCAGTGCATCTGCCCGATCTGCCGCGCGGCGCCGAGCGAGGGATCGAGCAGCGCCAATTCCTTCTCCAAGTACTTGATATACTTGGCCGATTTCGCATGGTCGCGCGTCACCACCTTGTTGCACGCACAGTAGTGGCAGAGCGTGTCGCAGAATGGCAGGTGCACGTAGAGGGACAGCGGCTGGCCGACGCCGCCGATGCTGCGCTTGGCGAGCCATTCGCGCAGCTCGGTCTCGCCGAACGCCTCGAAGAAACGGTCGGCGGTCGGGTAGGACGTGTAGCGCGGCCCGCTCACGTCGTACTGGCGGATGAGGACCGGGTCGATGACCAGATCGGCAGCAGGGTAGTTCATTGGGCACCACTTTGAATGGGACTGGCAAGGGCGCTTTGATTTCAGTCAAACGAAGTCTTCTCCGTCACCCGGCGGTGCTCGGCACCGGGGGCGCAGCGCTGGGCGCGCTGCTCGCCGCCAATGTCCTCGCCTTCGTCCGCGGCAGCGAGGCCCCCTGGCTGCTGGGAGCGGTGATCCTCACCGACATCCTGGTGGTGAGCGTGGGCCTGGTCGGCACGCTGTGGGCCGTCGCCGTTTGGGGGGGGCTGTACGACGGCGGCGAGGCGCGCGTCGGCGGGATCGTCGAATCGGCGATGGACCCGATCATCACCGTCGATGCCGCGCAGACCATCGTCCTGTTCAACCGCGCCGCCGAGCTCGCGTTCCGCTGCAGCCGCAGCGAGGCGGTCGGCGCGCCGCTCGAGCGCTTCATCCCGCAGCGCTTTCGCGCCGCGCACCGCGCGCATGTGGAGAGATTCAGCCACACCGGCGTCACCAACCGGCGCATGGGCGATCTGAGCACGCTGTGGGCGCTGCGCGCCGACGGCGAGGAGTTCCCGATCGAGGCGTCGATCTCGCAGGCCGGCGAGCCGGGCGAGCGGCATTTCACGGTGATCCTGCGCGATGTCACGCAGCGCCGGCAGAACGAAGCCCTGCTGCAGCGCCAGCAGCAGGAGCTGCGCGAGCTCTCGGCGCGCGTGCTCGAGGCGCGCGAGGACGAGAAGACGAGGATCGCGCGCGAGCTGCACGACGAGCTCGGACAGCTGCTCACCGCGCTGAAGATGGACCTCGCCTGGCTGCGCGAGCGCCTGCCCGCCGCCGCGGGCGAGCTCGCGGCGCGCGCCGCCACCATGAGCGCCCTGCTCGACCAGACCGTGGCCTCGACGCGCCGCATCTCCGCCGACCTGCGGCCGCTGATGCTCGACGACCTCGGCCTTGCCGACGCGGCGACCTGGCTGGTCAACGATTTCGCCGGCCGCGCCGGCATTCCCTGCGACATCGACGTCGCGGGGGACGGCGCGTTCGCCGGGCTGAATCGCCACACCGCCACCGCCGTGTACCGCGCGCTGCAGGAGTCGCTCACCAACATCGCCAAGCACGCGCAGGCGAAGCATGCATGGGTGGTGCTGCGCGCCACGGACGACGAGGTGCATTTCGAGGTCGAGGACGACGGGCGCGGCATGGCCGCGGGCGACGCCGACAAGCAGCGCGCGCTCGGCCTGAAGGGCATGCGCGAGCGCATCGCCTACCTCGGCGGCACGCTGGACGTGTCGCGCGCGCCGCGCGGCGGCACGCGCGTGCGCGCCCGGCTGCCGGCGCGCGGCGGGGGTGGCGCATGACCCGCGTGCTGATCGCCGACGATCACGCGATCGTGCGCGACGGCTTGAAGCGCATTCTCGCCGCGAGCAGCGACCTGCAGGTGGCCGGCGAGGCGGCCGACGGCGACCAGG
>JAOUGZ010000273.1 GCA_029865405.1 Betaproteobacteria bacterium | reverse complement strand
CGCGGAGGGCGCGCGCGAGCAGTACCAGCGCATTGCCGGGCAGCCGCTGTACTACAGCGTGCTCGCCACCGAAGAGCTGGGCGGCGCGGCGAGCATTCCGGTGCCGCACCACGAGGCCTCGGAAACCGAGGTGGACGCGGCGCGCGCCCATGCGGAGCTCGCGCGCGCGCTCGAGCTCTTCCGCCTGGGCTTGCGCACCGAGGCGACGCGCGAATGGATGTTCGCGGTGCGCCACATGGGCGACCGGCAACTGCTCGCGGCGGCGGAGCTGGCGCGGCGCGCGGCGGTCTTTGACCGCGCCATCGGCACCGCCAGCCGCACCGAGCTGCAGCACGATTTCCGCATGCGCTACCTGGCGCCCTATCGCGACGTGTTCCGGGAGTACGCGGGCGCCTACGGGCTGGAAGAGGCCTGGGTACTCGGCACGGTGCGCCAGGAGAGCCGCTTCATTCCCGACGCGCGCTCGGGCGCCGGCGCCACGGGCCTGATGCAGCTGCTGCCGCACACGGCGCGCTGGGTGGCGCAGCGCATCGGCTACAAGGGCTATTCGCCCAAACGCGTCGTCGAGGTGGAAACCAACGTCACGCTCGGCGCGCGCTACCTGCAGCACGTGCTCGAGCGCACCGGTCACCCGGTGCTCGCCTCGACCGCCTACAACGCCGGCCCGGGGCGCGCACTGCGCTGGCAGCCGGCGCAGCCGCTCGAGGGCGCGATCTTCGTCGAGTCGATCCCTTTCGACGAAACGCGCGAGTACGTGAAGCGCGTGATGGCGAACACGGTGCATTACGCGCTGCTGCTCGAAGGGCGAAGCGCCCCGCTCAAGCAGCGCCTGGGGACGATTGCCGGGCGCAGCGCCGCCGTCGACGACGCCGCACCCGCGGAGCAGGCGGACTGAGCGTGCGTTGCGACGACATCCTGGTCATCGGCGGCTCGGGATTCGTCGGCCGGCACGTGGTGGCGGCGCTCGCCGCGCGCGGCGCGCGCGTCACCGTGCCGACGCGCCGGCGCGAGCGCGCCAAGCACCTTCTGCTGCTGCCCACCGTCGACGTGGTGCAAGCCGACGTCGGCCGGCCCGACGAGCTGGAGCGCCTCGCCGCCGGGCACGATGCCGTGGTCAATCTCGCCGGCGTGTTGCACAGCCGGCGCGGCCGGCGCGACGAGCGCGGGCCGAACGACTACGGGCCGGATTTCGCGCGCGTGCACGTGGAGCTCGCGCAGGCCGTGGTGAACGCGTGCCGCGCGGCGGGCGTCAAGCGGCTGCTGCACATGAGCGCGCTGGGCGCCGACCCGCAGGGGCCTTCCGAGTACCTGCGCTCGAAGGGCATCGGCGAGCGCGCGGCGCTCGCCGCCGAGGACCTGGCGGTGACGGTGTTCCAGCCCTCGGTGATCTTCGGGCCGGAGGATTCCTTTCTGAATCTGTTCGCGCAGCTCGCGCGCTTCCTGCCGGTGCTGGCGCTCGCCTGCCCCGAGGCGCGCTTCCAGCCCGTGTACGTGGCCGACGTCGCGCAGGCGTTCGTCGCCGCGCTCGATGCGCGCGAGGCGCATGGCCGGCGCTATGGCCTGTGCGGCCCCCGGCAATACACGCTGCGTGAACTGGTGCAGGCGGTGTGCCGCATTACGGGGCGGCGGCGCCTGGTGATCGGCCTCGGCGACCGCCTGTCGTACCTGCAGGCGCGCATGATGGAGCTCGCGCCGGTGAAGCTGATGACGCGCGACAACTACTTCTCGATGCAGGTGCCGAGCGTGTGCGCGGGCGTATTTCCCTTCGGCATCGAGCCCGCGGCGCTGGAGGCCGTGGCGCCGGGGTGGCTCGCGCCGCGCTGAGGGTCCGCATGCTCCTTGTCGTCGGCAACAAGAACTACTCGTCCTGGTCGCTGCGGCCGTGGCTGGCGATGAAGGTCCTCGGCATCCCGTTCCGCGAGCAGCGCATCGCGCTCTACGGACCCGCATCCAAGCGCGCGATCCTGGAGTATTCCCCGGCGGGCAAGGTGCCCTGCCTGGTCGACGGCGAAACGCGCGTCTGGGACTCGCTCGCCATCCTCGAATACCTCGCGGAGCGCGAGCCGCGCCTGTGGCCGGCCGATGCCGCGCAACGAGCGCACGCCCGCTCGATCTCGGCCGAGATGCACGCGGGCTTTCCCAACCTGCGCCAGCACATGAGCATGAACATCCGCAAGCGCCATCCCGGCAAGGGGCGCACCCCCGAAGTCCTGGCCGAGATCGCGCGCATCGTCGAGATCTGGAGCGAAGCCGGCGGGCCGTTCCTGTTCGGTCCGTTCTGCGCCGCCGACGCCATGTACGCGCCGGTGGTGCTGCGTTTTCGCACCTACGAGGTCGAGCTGCCGCCCGCGTGCCGCGCCTACGCCGATGCCGTGCTCGCGCTGCCCGCGCTGCAGGAATGGATGCGCGACGCCGAGCGCGAAACGGAGTCGCTGCCCCAGTTCGAACAGTACGCGTGAAGAAGTACGTCGTCGGCGGCGCCGTGCGCGACGAATTGCTCGGCCTGGCGGTCGCCGATCGCGATTGGGTCGTGGTGGGCGCGACCCCGGAAGACATGGCACGGCAGGGATTCCGGCCCGTGGGCAAGGATTTTCCCGTGTTCCTGCATCCCGAGACCCACGAGGAGTACGCGCTCGCGCGCACCGAGCGAAAGAGCGGGCGCGGCTACCGCGGCTTTACCGTGTACAGCGCGCCCGACGTCACGCTGGAAGACGATCTCGCGCGGCGCGACCTCACCATCAACGCCATGGCGCGGGACGAAGCCGGGCGGCTCATCGATCCGTACGGCGGCGAGAAGGACCTGCGCGAAGGCGTGCTGCGGCACGTAAGCGAGGCGTTCGAGGAAGACCCGGTGCGCATCCTGCGCGTGGCGCGCTTTGTCGCGCGCCTCGGCTTTCGCATCGCGCCGGAAACCCGGCAGCTCATGCGGCGCATGGTGGACTCGGGCGAGGGCGACCACCTGGTCGCCGAGCGCGTGTGGCAGGAATTCTCGCGCGGCCTGATGGCGCCGCATCCGGCGCGCATGCTCGAGGTGCTCGCCGAGTGCGGCCTTGCCGCGCGGCTCCTGCCGGAGCTGAAGAACGAGCGCGCGGCGCTCGAGCGCGCGGCGCAGGCGGGCGCGCCGCTGCCGGTGCGCTTCGCCGTTCTCACCTGGGGGCTGGAGGAGGCCGCGGTGCGGGCGCTGTGCGAGCGCATGCGCGCGCCGAACGAAGACCTCGAACTCGCGCAGACGGCGAGCCGCTGCCGGCCGCGCCTTGCCGCGCGCGAGCCGAGTGCCCTGCTCGAGCTGCTCAAGCGCGCGGATGCCATTCGCCGGCCCGAGCGCTTTGCGCAACTGCTCGACGTGGTGCGTCTGGCCGAGCCCGGGACCGACCTGCGGCGGGTCGAGACCGCGTACGCGGCCGCGGCCGGCGTGGACGCGGGCGCCATCGCTGCCGCGTCGCCGGCCGACATCGGCGCCCGGGTGGACGGGGCGCGCGTCGCGGCGATCGAGAAGGCGCTGGCGCACCAGTAAAGCAGGCACTATACTCGTATATAGTGAATACTGAACATGCGATCCTGACGGCCGCCGAGCAGCTATTCGCCGAGCACGGCTACGCGGGCACGCGCACGGCGCAGATCGCGCGCGCGGCGGGCGTCACGGAGCGCACGCTGTTCAAGTACTTCCCGCAGAAAGCGCAGCTCCTGCAGCGCGTGGCGTCGCCGGCGATGCTCGCCGCGGCGACGCCGCCGCCGGCCAGCGCGGTGCGCTTCGAGGTCTGGTTCGAGACGCTCGTGCGCCAGCGTCTGGCCGCCGCGCAAGCCCGGCCCCACGCCTTGCGCATGGTGCTGGTGGAGCTGCTGACGAGTTCGGGCGCGCGCCGGCGCTTCGCGCCGTTGTGGAAGCGCGATCTGTGGGGCGGGCTGGTGAACGCGGTGGCACGCTTCCAGGGGCGCGGCGAGCTGCGCCGCGACCTGGAGCCGGATGCGCTTGCGCGCATGATCCTGTCGCTTGCCCTTGGCTACCTTCTCTCGCGTACCTTGGTCGCGCCCGGGCTCGCCTGGGACGACGCGAAGGAGATCGGCCGCTTGCTGGCGGTGCTGCAGCGCGGCGCCGTCCCGGGCGCCTAGAGCAACCGGCCGATCGCCCAGGCGAGCAGGCAGAACAGCACCGTACTGGCGAGCGGGATGTAGTACGCGCGGCCGCGCGCGCTGAACTTCAGGTCGCCGGGCAGCCGGCCGACGCCCAAGCGCTGCAGCCAGGGCGTCGCGACGGCGAGTACGGCGAGGGAGAGGAAGATCGTCAGCAGCCACTTGATCATCGGCGGCGACAGGATACACTCGCGCGCTTCGCCGGGGAGCCGCGCATGATCGATCTGTACACCTGGAGCACGCCCAACGGCCGCAAGGTCTCCATCATGCTGGAGGAGTGTGTGCTGCCGTACCGCGTGCATGCCGTCAACATCGGCAAGGGCGAGCAGTTCACGCCCGAGTTCCTGGCCATCAACCCCAACAACCGCATCCCGGCGATCGTCGATCCCGACGGCCCGGACGGACGGCCGCTCACGCTCTTCGAATCGGGCGCGATCCTCATCTACCTCGCCGAGAAGACCGGCAAGTTCATGCCGCGCGCGCCGCGCGCGCGCCTCATCTGCCTGCAGTGGCTCATGTTGCAGATGGGCGGCGTCGGGCCGATGTTCGGCCAGGCGCACCACTTCCTGCGCGCGGCCAAGGAGCAGGTGCCCTACGGCATCAAGCGCTACACCGAGGAGACGCGCCGCCTGTACGGCGTGCTGCAGA
>JAOUGZ010000270.1 GCA_029865405.1 Betaproteobacteria bacterium | reverse complement strand
GCATGTAGGCCTGCGAGCGCTTGATGCCGCCGGAGGCGCGGATCTTGAAGCGCTTCGCCGCGGACTTCTTGGTCTTTGCTTTTGGCACGGAACGACTCCTTCTGTTCTAGCTTGACGCCGGGCGGCCCGCCTTGCGGGCACTTGAAGCCGCGGCTGTCACTTGTGTGCCGGTGCGCTCAGGCGACCGGCTTGACTGCGCTTGCTGCTGCTTCCTTCTTTGCCTTGGGCTTGGCCTTGGCCTTGGGCGGCACGCCTTTCTTCTTGGGCGCCAGCACCATCACCATCTGCCGCCCTTCGAGTTTCGGGAACTGCTCGACCAGTCCCACCCCCTGCAGGTCCGCCTTCACCCGCTCCAGGAGCCGCACGCCGAATTCCTGGTGCGCCATCTCGCGCCCGCGGAACCGCAACGTCACCTTGGCCTTGTCGCCGTCCTCGAGGAACTGGACCAGCTTGCCGAGCTTGATCTTGTAGTCGCCCTCGTCGGTGCCCGGGCGGAACTTGATCTCCTTCACCTGGATCTGCTTTTGCTTGAGCTTGGCTTCGTGGGCCTTCTTCTGCTCGCGGTAGCGGAACTTGCCGTAGTCCATCAGCTTGCATACCGGCGGCTGCGCGGTTGGCGCGATCTCCACCAGGTCCACGTTGCGCTCCTCCGCCAAACGCAGCGCCTCGGCCACCGGCACGATGCCCAGCTGCTCTGCATCCTCGCCGACCAAGCGTACCTGCGGCGAGGTGATCTCCCCGTTGATGCGTTGCGATCTCTCGAGTGCGATGGGTGACAGCTCCTCTGTACATTGAAAAAAACGGCCGTGCTACTGCGCTTTCGCCTCGTTGCGGAGGCGTGCGACGAAGGCATCCAGGCCCATGGCCCCGAGGTCTTCGCCGCCGCGCGTGCGCACGGCCACCGTTTCGGCCTGCTTCTCCTTGTCCCCGACCACCAGCTGATAAGGGAGCTTTTGCAGGCTATGTTCGCGAATCTTATAAGAAATTTTCTCGTTTCGCAAATCTTCCACGGCGCGGAATCCGGCCTTGCGCAGCGCCGCCGCGACCCCCGCCGCGTAGTCCGCCTGGTGCTCCGAAATGTTCAGCACCGCCACCTGCTCGGGCGCCAGCCAGAGCGGGAACGCCCCCGCATAGTGCTCGATGAGGATGCCGAGGAACCGCTCCATCGAGCCGACGATGGCGCGGTGGAGCATCACCGGGGTGTGGCGCGCGTTGTCCTCGCCCACGTACTCGGCCCCCAGGCGCTCGGGCATGAAGAAGTCGACCTGCATGGTGCCGCACTGCCAGACCCGGCCGATGGCGTCCTTCAGCGAATACTCGATCTTCGGGCCGTAGAACGCGCCCTCGCCCGGCGTCACCTGGAACTGCACCCCCGAGCGCTCGAGCGACTCGATCAGCGCGCGCTCGGCCTTGTCCCAGGCGGCGTCGTCGCCGATGCGCTTCTCGGGCCGCGTCGCCATGCGGTAGATGATCTCGGTGAAGCCGAAATCCGCGTACACCTTCTGCAGCAGCGCCGTGTACTGCACGCACTCGGGCATCACCTGGTCCTCGGTGCAGAAGATGTGGCCGTCGTCCTGGGTGAAGCCGCGCACGCGCATCAGGCCGTGCAGTGCGCCCGAGGGCTCGTTGCGGTGGCAGGCGCCGAACTCGCCCAGGCGGTAGGGCAGGTCGCGGTAGCTGCGCACGCCCTTGTTGTAGATCTGGATGTGCCCCGGGCAGTTCATCGGCTTCACCGCGTAGTCGCGGTTCTCCGAGGACGTGGTGAACATGTTCTCGCGGTAATTGTCCCAGTGTCCGGTCTTCTCCCAGATGCTCTTGTCGAGGATCTGCGGCGCGCGCACCTCCTGGTAGCCGTTGTCGCGGTACACGCGGCGCATGTACTGCTCGACCTGCTGCCACAGCGTCCAGCCCTTGGGGTGCCAGAACACGAGGCCCGGCGCCGCTTCCTGCATGTGAAAGAGGTCGAGCTGCGTGCCGAGGCGCCGGTGGTCGCGCTTCTCGGCCTCCTCCAGCATCTTCAGGTAGGCGTCCTGGTCCTCCTTCTTCGCCCAGGCAGTGCCGTAGATGCGCTGGAGCATCTCGTTCTTCGAGTCCCCGCGCCAGTACGCGCCGGCGACGCGCATCAGCTTGAACACCTTGAGCTTGCCAGTCGAGGGCACGTGCGGCCCGCGGCACAGGTCAAGCCAGTCGCCCTGCCCGTAGAGCGAGATCGCGTCCTTGTCCGGGATGGCGGCGATGATCTCGGCCTTATAGGCCTCGCCCAGACCGTGGAACAGATCCACCGCCTCGTCGCGGGGGAGCTCGCGCCGCGTCACGGGCAGGTCTTTCTTCGCGATCTCGGCCATGCGCTTCTCGATGGCCGCCAGGTCTTCTGGCGTGAACGGGCGCTTGTACGCGAAATCGTAGTAAAAGCCGTTCTCGATCACCGGCCCGATGGTGACCTGCGCCTCGGGATAGAGCTCCTTCACCGCCTGCGCGAGCAGGTGCGCCGTCGAGTGCCGGATCACCTCCAGCCCCTCGGGGTCGCGCTCGGTGACGATCGAGAGCCTGGCGTCGCGCTCGATGCGGTGGCCGGTGTCGACCAGGCGGCCGTCCACCTTGCCGGCGAGCGCCGCGCGCGCCAGGCCCGCGCCGATGGATTGGGCGACTTCGGCGACGGTCACCGGGCCCGGGAACGACTTCACCGAGCCGTCTGGAAGCGTTATGTTGGGCAAGATGTTGGTAGGCGCGATTGGACTCGAACCAACGACCCCTACCATGTCAAGGTAGTGCTCTAACCAGCTGAGCTACGCGCCTGATGGAACGAGCCGGGGATTCTAACTGAAGATGGACCTGATTCTGTGGCGGCACGCCGAAGCCGAGGACGGGCCTCCCGACCTCGAGCGCCGCCTCACGCCCCGCGGCCAGAAGCACGCGGCGCACGTCGCCGGGTGGCTGCTGCAGCGGCTGCCGGCGAAGTTCGTGGTGCTGGCCAGCCCGGCGCGGCGCGCGCAGGAAACGGCGCTGGCGCTGGGCGTGCCGCTGCGCACCGTGGCGAGCCTCGCCCCGGGCGCCGCGGTGCGCGACATCCTCGCCGCCGCCGAGTGGCCCGAGCGGAAGAGCGCGGTCGTCGTGGTGGGGCACCAGCCCGACCTCGGGCGCACCGCCGCCTTCCTGCTGTCGGGGTCGGAGGCGCCGTGGAGCCTGAAGAAGGGCGGCGCCTGGTGGCTGTCCAGCCGCACGCGCGAGGATGCGGCGCAGGTCGTGGTACGCGCGGTGGTCGCGCCCGACTTCGTCTAGCGCCCGCATGCTAGGCTAGACGCGGCATGGAAGAAGTGAATCTGACGCTCGCGCAACTGCGCGACTGGCTGGCGGTGCCGTGGTTCAACCTGGGCGACACACCGATCAGCGCCGGCCGGCTCCTCGGGCTCGTGGTGATCGTGGTCGCCGTGTGGTGGCTGGCGTCGCTGCTCGAAGCCGGCATCCGGCGGGTCGCCATGCAGCGCAGCGGCCACACGCAGAGCACGCCAAGCGTGTACGCCTGGTCGCGCGTGCTGCGCTACACGGTATGGATCATCGGCACGCTGGTCGGGCTGAACTACATCGGCCTCGATCTCACCAGCCTCGCGCTGCTCGGCGGCGCCATCGGCGTCGGCATCGGCTTCGGCCTGCAGAACATCTTCAGCAACTTCATCTCCGGCATCATCATCCTGCTCGAGCGCACGCTCAAGGTCGGCGACTACGTCGACCTGCAGTCCGGCGTGCGCGGGCACGTGCGCGAGATCGGCATGCGCTACACGCGCATCACCACCAACGACGAGGTGGACATCATCGTGCCCAATTCGGAGTTCATCAACGGCCGCGTCACCAACTGGACGTTCGAGACGCGCGTCCGACGCATGCGCGTGCCCTTCGGCGTCGCCTACGGCAGCGACAAGGACAAGGTGAAGGCGGCGGCATTGCGTGCCGCGCAGCGCGTGAAGGGCACCGTCGGCGAGCCCGGGCGCGAGCCGGACGCCTGGCTGGTCGGCTTCGGCGACTCGAGCCTCAATTTCGAGCTGGTGATCTGGATCGGGCCCGACCTCATCACGCGCCCCGGGCGCACCGAGGCCGCGTTCCTGTGGGCGATCGAGGACGAGCTGCGCGCCGCGGGCGTCGAGATCCCGTTCCCCCAGCGCGACCTGCACGTGCGCTCGGGCACGCTCAACGTGAAGATGGAGCCGGGCGCCGGCAAATCGTGAGGCCGGCGCCAAGGGAGATGTCATGCGAATTCTGAAGGTGCTGCGGCTGCTGCTGGATGTCTACGGCGCGCTGTTCCTGATCGTGATCATCGTCGCGCCGCTGATCTACGGCGTGCTGCCGTACGAAGGCCTGCTGCGGCTCGGCGCCTTGCCCTTCTACGCGCTCGTCGGGGTGGCGTTCGTGCTCTGGCTTTCGCTGGCGGGGCGCGCGCTCGTCGCGCGCGGCGACGCGCAGGCGCCAGAGCGCCCCTAGGCGCGGTTCAGCACCGACACCCTGCGGTCGGAAAGCCCGCTCACCGCGAGCTTCATGCCGACCGATTTCCAGTGGCCCGCTTCCTCCTCCAGCGCCGCGGCGGAGAGCGGGTTGTCGTCGAGCCAGGCCTGCGCCAGCTCGATTTCGAAACCGCCGGCGTCGCCCGAGACGCGTAGCAGCGGCAGCCTGACGTCGGCGCGCCGGCGCAGGATGAGCGCGGCAAGGCGCAGCGCGAACACCAGCGGCCAGTCCGCGGCCTCCAGCCCCGCGTCGTGCATCTTGCGCAGCTTGCCGCGGTGCGCGAGCACGATGCGCGCGA
>JAOUGZ010000269.1 GCA_029865405.1 Betaproteobacteria bacterium | reverse complement strand
TCGCCTCATGCGGCGAGCAGCCCCGCCAGGACGAGCGCGCTCAGGCGGCCCATCGCGCGAGCGCTCCCGCGTCCATGGCGCCCGAGGCGCGCTTCACCTCGGCGCCGTCCTTGAACAGCACCAGCGTCGGGATGGCGCGAATGCCGTAGCGTTGCGCGAGTCCCGGCGCCTCCTCGGTGTTCACCTTCACCAGCCGCACGCGGTCCTTCAGGTTCTGCGCGGCGCGCTCGAACTGCGGCGCCATGGCGCGGCACGGGCCGCACCAGGGCGCCCAGAAGTCGGCGAGCACCGGCAGGCCGGTGCGCTGCACGAAGGCCTCGAACTGGTCCTCGCGCAGCTCGGCGGGCGCGCCGTCGAGGAGCGCCGCGCCGCACTTGCCGCACTTCGGGTCCTCGCCGAGCCGCGCCGCGGGGACGCGGTTGGCGGCGAGGCACGCCGGGCAGGCGACCTGGACGACGTCGCTCACGCGCGCGCCTCGGACTTGGCGGTGGGACAGCCCACGCCCAGCTTGCGGAGAACGATCTCCGGCAGGCAGAAGCGCGTGAAGCCGCTCTGGAAGAGGTTGAGGCCCGCGAACGCGGTCAGCCAGAACCAGTTCGGGTTCACCCACACGCCCAGGGCGAGCGAGGCGAGCACGACGGTGCCGGCGAAGCTGCGAATGATTCTTTCGGTAGTCATGTTCGGTTTCCTTGAGGTTGAAGAAGTCGATGGCCTGCAGCCTACCGGCCCCCTCCCCCGCGGTCTGTGACCCTGGTTCCACATGGTCTCAGGCTCGGTCGGCGACCGCTTGATCGAGGTCAAGCGGGCGGCGGCGCCTGCGGAACCTGGGTCACAGACGCCGGCGCGCACCGCGGGCGAGACTGGTGCCGTCACGCATCTTGCTGACTCACGGACAAGGAGAAGCACATGAAAGCAAACGTAGGCGGCATCGACAGAACCGTGCGCGTCCTGGCCGGGATCGCGCTTCTCGCGCTGGTCTTCGCGCTGGAAGGCCCGGCGCGCTGGCTGGGGCTGATCGGCATCGTGCCGCTCGCCACGGCGGCGCTCGGCTTCTGCCCGGCGTACGCGCTGTTTGGCCTGAGCACCTGCCCGATGGAATCGAAGCGCGCCTGAGCTAGACTGCGCGGCCGGGCACTCACCGGCCGCGCACTTGACCCTTCCTCCTGAAAATCACCGCAGTCAGCTTCTCGAGCGCTTCCCCGCGTTCGCGGGGCTCGCCCCCGCGCGGCTCGAGCGCCTGCTCGCCGAGACGCAGCTCCTGCGCGTCCCCGCGGGCGCGATCCTGTTCGACGCCGACCAGCCCTGCCGCGGCTTCCCGCTGGTCCTGGAGGGCGCGGTGCGCGTGGTGATGAACGCGCCGAGCGGCCGCGAGATCCTGCTCTACCGCGTCGACCCCGGCCAGGGTTGCATCCTGTCCGGCGGGTGCCTGCTCGGGCACTCGGATTACGCGGCGCGCGGCATCGCCGAAGAGGACGTGACCCTGCTCAACCTCCCGCCCGCCGCGTTCAACGCGCTGCTGCTCGAGCACGAGCCGTTCCGGCGCTTCGTCTTCGGCATGTACGGCGAGCGCCTCGCCGAGGTGATGACGCTGGTCGAGGAGGTGGCGTTCCGCCGTCTGGACGAGCGGCTGGCGCAGCTCCTCATCCACCGCGGTCCGGTGATCGAAGCGACGCACCAGAAGCTCGCCGACGAGCTCGGCAGCGTGCGCGAGATCGTGAGCCGGCTGCTGAGGAGCTTCGAGCAGCGCGGCTGGGTGAAGCTCGAGCGCGAGCGCATCACGCTCACCGACCCGAAGTCGCTCGCCGCGCTGGGCGCGCCCGCTTAGGCCAGGTCGACGGTCCGCCCCTGCTCGGGCACCTCGGCGCGCCAGCCGAGCCGCTCGCGGATGCCGTCGCGCAACGCGTGCGCAGAGAGCGGCTCGCCGTGCACCACCCACGTCTGCCGCGGCGCGCGGCGGAATTTCCCCATCCAGGCGAGCAGCGCATCGCGATCGGCGTGCGCCGACAGGCCGTTGATGGTGAACAGCTTGGCGCGCACCGGCAGGTCCTCGCCGTGGATGCGCACGCGCTTCGCGCCGTCGACGAGGCGCCGGCCGAGCGTCCCCGCCGCCTGGAAGCCGACGAACACGATGGCGCACTCCTTGCGCGGCAGGTTGTGGCGCAGGTGGTGCTTGATGCGCCCGCCCTCGCACATGCCGCTCGCCGAGATGATCACCGCGCCGGCGCGAATCGAGTTGATCTTCATCGAGTCCTCGGTTGTCTCGGTGAAGCGCACGCGCTCCAGCTGCGGCAACGCTGCATGGCGCAGCGTGATGCGCGTCGCCGCGCTCGCCATCGGCGAATCGACGTAGGCATCGAGCTTCGGCAGGCGGCCCGCGGCCTGCAGCTCGCCCATGATCGACAGGATGTCCTGCGTGCGGCCGACCGCGAACGACGGGATGACGACGTTGCCCTTCTTCGAGGCGAGCGTGTCGTTGAGCGCGAAGGCGAACTCGTCCAGCGTCTGCGCCAGGTTCTTGTGGTTGCGGTTGCCGTAGGTCGACTCCACCAGCAATACGTCGGCCTCGCGGATCGGCGTCGGGTCCTCGACCACCGGGCGCCCGGGCTGGCCGAGGTCGCCGGAGAAGACGAGCTTCGTCTTGCCGACCCAGATCTCGAGGATCGCCGAGCCGAGTATGTGGCCGGCATCGCGAAAGCGGCAGCGCACGCCGGCGTGCGGCCGCAGCTCTTCGTCGTAGTCCAGCGCCTGCAGGCGCTTCAGGCACTGCTGCGCCTGCGCGACGCTGTACAAGGGCTCGCCGCCCTCGCGCTCGGCCTCCTTTTCCTGCAAGTGCGCGCTGTCGGGCAGCAAGACGCCGAGCAGCTCGCAGGTGGCGCGCGTGGCGTACACCGGCCCGCCGAAGCCCTGCGCGACGAGGCGCGGGATGAGGCCGGAATGATCAATGTGCGCGTGCGACAGCAGCACGAAGGCGATGTCGCGCGGCGCGAACGCGAAGCGGCGGTTGAGCGCGCGCGCGTGGCGGCCGCCCTGGCGCATGCCGCACTCGATGAGGAACTTCACCTCGCCGGTATCGACCAGGTAGCACGAGCCGGTGACCTCGCCGGCAGCGCCCAGAAAGCTGAGCTGCATCGGGCGCAGCTTACTGCAACGCCCGGCCGAGCGCGCCAGTTGCGCTAGACTGCGCCCGAAGACCACACTGCACTCCGTGCGCGGAACCCCTTACCGACTCGACGTCCGTCCGCACCTTCCCGAGCGCATCGGCCGTCTTGCGGAGCTCGCCGGCAACCTCTGGTACAGCTGGCACCGCGCCACGCGCAGCCTGTTCGCGCAGCTCGACCCGGGCCTGTGGACCGAGATCAACCACGGCCCGAAGGCGTTCCTGCTCAACATCGACCAGCGCCGCCTGGACGAGGCGGCGCGCGACCCGGCGTTCCTCGCCGCCTACGACGCGGCGCTCGCCGCCTACGACGCCTATCACGCGCAATCGGCGCCGGACGGGCGCTTCGCGCCCGGCGAGCTGGTGGCGTACTTCTGCGCCGAGTTCGGCCTGCACGAGAGCATGCCGATCTACTCGGGCGGCCTGGGCATCCTCGCCGGCGACCACTGCAAGACGGCGAGCGACCTCAGGCTGCCGTTCGTCGGCGTGGGGCTGCTCTACCGCCAGGGCTACTTCGAGCAGGCGCTCGACAGCGACGGCCGCCAGCAGGCGCGCTACGTCGACAACGATTTCGAGCTGCTGCCGGTGGAGCCGGCGCGCCGCGCCGACGGCCCGGAAGTGCGGGTGCAGGTGGCGCTGCCGGGCGGGACCCTGCACATCAGGGTGTGGCGCGCGCGCGTCGGGCACGTGTCGCTGTACCTGCTCGATACCGATCTGGACGAAAACAGCGAAGCCCATCGCGACATCGCGCACCGGCTCTACGAGGGCAACCGCGGCGTGCGCCTCGAGCAGGAGATCGTGCTCGGCGTGGGCGGCGCGCGCGCGCTCGCGGCGCTCGGCATCGAGCCGACGTGCTGGCACATGAACGAGGGGCACCCCGCGTTTCTCGCGCTCGAGCGGCTGCGCCGCCTGGTGGCCGAGGGCACGCCGTTCGCGGCGGCGCTCGAGGCGGTGGCGGCGAACTCGGTGTTCACCACCCACACCGCGGTGCCCGCCGGGCACGACGCGTTTCCCGTCAGCGTGGTGCGCGAATACGCGCGCAGCGTCTTTCCCGAGCTGCGGCCGCACCTGGACGAGGTGCTGGAGCTCGGCCGCGCCTCGGGCAACGGCGATTTCAACATGACCGCGCTCGCCGTGCGCGCCACGCGCGGGCGCAACGGCGTGTCGCGCATCCACACCGGGGTCTCGCAGCGCATGCTCGCGGGGCTGTGGCCGGAGGTCGAGCCCGAAGAGACCCCGCTGGTGTCGATCACCAACGGCGTGCACCTGCCGACCTACCTGTCGGACGCCTGGCACGACCTGTTCGACCGCTGCCTCGGCGCGGACTGGCCGGCGCGCATGTACCAGCCGGATTGCTGGAACGCGGTGCGTTCCATACCGGACGCGGAGTTCTGGAAGGTGCACCAGCTGCTCAAGGCGCAGATGCTGCACATCGTGCGCTTTCGCGTGGCGCGCCAGCACGCACGCAACCAGGGCTCGGAAGCGCACCTCGAGCGCATGCTGCGCCTGGCGGACCCGGCGCGGCCGGACGTGCTCACCATCGGCTTCGGCCGGCGCTTCGCCACCTACAAGCGCGCGACGCTCCTGTTCCACGACCTCGACTGGCTGCGCCAGATCTGCTGCATCTCGGGGCGCTCGGT
>JAOUGZ010000268.1 GCA_029865405.1 Betaproteobacteria bacterium | reverse complement strand
GAGCGCGGCGCGCACCTCGTGCGCCGCTGCCGCACTGCGCCGCACTACCGTTTCTACGCGCTCGAGCAGTTTTCGCCGCCGCGCCCCGGCCTGCTGCGTGGCGACGCGGGGGCCGCGATCGAGGTCGAGGTGTGGGAGTTGCCGGCGGCGAACCTCGGCGGCTTCGTCGATCGCATACCCTCGCCGCTCGGCATCGGCACGGTCGAGCTCGAGGACGGCGCGCAGGCGCGCGGGTTCCTGTGCGAGCAGTACGCGACGCGCGGCGCGCGCGAGATCACCGCGCTCGGCAGCTGGCGCACTTACGTGAGGAGCGGCCATGGCCCAGGTTGACGCGCAGCCCTACGAATTCGAGTTCGAGCCCGCGAGCTGCGCGCTCATGATCATCGACATGCAGCGCGACTTCGTCGATCCGGGCGGCTTCGGCGAAGCGCTCGGCAACGACGTATCGCTCCTGCGCAAGGCGATCGCGCCGACGAAGAAGGTGCTCGATGCCGCGCGCAAGAGAAAGATGCTCGTCATCCACACGCGCGAAGGCCACCGCCCGGACCTGAGCGATCTGCCGCGGTCGAAAAAGCTGCGCGGCAAGCTGAAGGCCGGCATCGGCGATCCGGGGCCGATGGGCCGCATCCTCGTGCGCGGCGAGCACGGCCACGGCATCGTCGACGAGCTGAAGCCCGCGCCCGGCGAGCCGGTGGTCGACAAGCCCGGCAAGGGCGCCTTCTACGCCACCGACCTCGACTCGATGCTGCACAACCGCGGCATCCATCAGCTCGTGGTGTGCGGCGTGACCACCGAAGTGTGCGTCAACACCAGCGTGCGCGAGGCGAACGATCGCGGCTACGACTGCCTGGTGCTCGAAGACTGCGTCGGCTCGTACTTCCCGGCGTTCCAGCGCGCGGCGCTCGACATGATCAAGGCCCAGGGCGGCATCTTCGGCTGGGTCAGCGACTCGAAGCGATTCCTCGCGGGACTGGCGCGAGCCTGAGCTAACAACCAAGGGAGGGCGGTATGGCAAACGGCACAGCGGGGACGCAGGTTCGGTGGTGGGTGCCCGGCGACTGGAACGGCTTTTTCGGGCTGTTCACCAACGTCGTCTTGAACGTGATCGTGCTCACCGGCCTGTGCCTCGGGGTGGTGAGCCTGCCCGCCGACACGGTGTTCGGGCGCATCCTGCCCGCGCTCGGCATCGCGCTGCCGATCGGCAACCTCTACTACGCCTACCTCGCCTGGCAGCTGGCGAAGAAGGAGGGCCGCACCGACGTCACCGCGATGCCCTATGGGCCGAGCGTGCCGCACATGTTCATCGTGGTGTTCGTGATCATGCTGCCGGTGTACCTGAAGACCAAGGACCCGATGCTCGCCTGGCAGGCGGGCCTCGCCTGGGCCTTCATCATCGGCGTCATCGTGCTCGCCGGTGTGTTCGTGGGGCCCTGGATCCGCGCGCATACGCCGCGCGCGGCGATGCTCGGCACGCTTGCCGGCATCTCGATCGCGTTCATTTCGCTCAGGCCGGCGTTCCAGATGTGGGAAGTGCCGTTCATCGCCTTCGTCTCGTTCGCCATCGTCCTGATCAGCTGGACCGCCAATGTGCGCCTGCCGTGGGGATTGCCCGGCGGCCTGGTGGCGGTGATCGTCGGCGTCGTGCTCGGCTGGGTGTCGTACTTCTTCGGCTGGAGCGACGTCGTCAAGGCCGAGCAGGTCAGCGCCTCGTTCGCGCAGTTCGGTCTGCACCCGCCGATCTTCGGCGCCGAGGTGTGGCGCGGCCTAGCGGACGTGGCGCCGCTGCTGGTCACGGCCATCCCGCTCGGCATCTACAACTTCACCGAGGCGATGAACAACGTCGAGAGCGCTTCGGCCGCGGGCGACTCCTACGACCTGCGCAAGATCCTCGCCGCGGACGGCATCGGCGCCATCGCCGGCTCCATGCTCGGCAGCCCGTTCCCGCCCGCGGTGTATATCGGCCATCCGGGCTGGAAGGCGGTCGGCGGCCGCATCGGCTACTCGCTCGCCACCGGTGTGGTCATCGCGCTGGTGTGCTTCCTCGGGCTTACCGCGCTCTTGCTTGCGGTGGTGCCTCTCGTCGCCATCCTGCCGATCCTGCTCTACATCGGCCTGGTGATCGGCGCGCAGGCCTTCCAGGCCTCGCCCGCCAAGCACGCGCCGGCGGTGGTGCTGGCGATCATTCCGAACGTCGCCGCCTGGGGCCACCTGCAGGTCGACAGCGCGCTGAATGCCGCCGGCACCTCGGCCGCGACGCTCGGCGTGGGCAAGCTGGCGGGCTCGGGACTCGTGTACCACGGCATGGAGCTGCTCGGCGGCGGCGCGGTGCTCGCCGGGCTGGTGCTCGGCGCGCTCGCCGCGTTCATCATCGAGCACAAGCTGAAGGAGGCCGCGTACTGGGCGTTTGCCGGCGCCGTGCTCGCGTTCTTCGGCTTCATCCACGGCACGCAGCTCGGCTGGGCGATGTCGCCGCAAGTGGCGCTCGGCTATGCCCTGTTCGGCGCAGTGTGCTTCGCGGCGAGCATGCAGGGCAGCCAGAAGCCGGCTTGAGCCGGGTGCTGCGGATCGGCGAGCGCGCGCGGCGCGCGCTCGAGCGCAGCCGCGGCACGGCCGAGCCGCTCGCGGGCTTCGCCGCCGGGCCCTACTTCGCCGCCGCCGGCGAGCTGATCTGGGTGGGCGCGCGCCTGCCGGCGATGCACCCGCGCGCCGTGATCACCGCGGAGGCCCAGCCGCGCGCGGCGGCACTGCAGTTCGCGGAGATCCCTGGGCAGGGCTGGACGCCGGCGCGCGCGCGGCTCGACGCCGCCGCCGCGCTGCGCATGGTCGAACTGACCCGCATGCTGATCGCCGCCGAAGCGCCGCGCGGCTTCGGCGTGCTCCTCGCAAACGGCGAGCCCCCGTTTCCGCTCGACCTCGCCGTGGCGCGCGTGCAGGCGCTGGCGCGCGCCTACCGGAACGATGCGCCCGAGGCCGTGCTCACCGCCTCGATCGCGCTTCTCGGGCTCGGCACCGGCCTCACCCCATCCGGCGACGATCTCGCCGGGGCGGCGCTGTTCGGACGACGGCTGCTCGCGCCGCAGCATACCGGCTGGGAGGCCGTCGCCGAGCGGCTCGCGGTTGAAGCCGGCAAGCGCAGCCATGCGATCAGCGCCGCGCTGTTCGGCGACCTGGTGCGCGGCGAGAGCTTTGCGCCGCTGCACGACATCGTCAACGCGCTCGCAGCGGACGATCAGGCGGCGGCGCTGGCGGCGGCGCGCGCGCTGGTGCCGATCGGGCACTCGTCGGGCTGGGACATGTTCACCGGGCTGGTGATCGGCATCACCGGGAACTGCGCGTCATAGTCCCAGCGATGCCTTCATCTGCTTCAGCCCCTCCTGCTGCGGGGAATACATCCGGCCGCCGATCATCCCGCCGTCGACGACGATATCGATACCGTTGACGAAACCCGAGTGCTCGGAGGCGAGCCAGAGGACGCACTGCGCAATGTCGTCGGTGGCGCCCGCGCGCGGGATCGGCTGCATCTTGGCGTAGCGCTGCGCCAGCTCACCGACCAGCTTGTCCGCCTTGCCCGCTTCCATGCCCAGCGCCTTGGGCAGGATGCCCGTGGCGATCAGGCCGGGCGACACCGAGTTGACGCGCACGTTGTGCTCGCCCAGCTCCATGGCGACGCAGCGGCTCAGATGGTTCACGGCGGCCTTGGCCGCGCTGTACACCATGGAGCTCGAGTAGCCGGCAAGGTGCGCTGCGATCGAGCCGTTGTTGATGATGCTCCCGGAGCGCTGGCGCATCATGACGGGCGCAGCGTGCTTCATCCCGAGCATCACGGAGCGCACCAGCAGCGCCATGGCGGCATCGAAACCCTCCACGGGAATGCCGGTAATCCCGCCCGTGGGCGCCGGCCCGCCGGCGTTGTTGAACAGGCAGTCGAGCCGGCCGAACGACGCCAGGGTCTGGTCGATGACCTGTTTCCAGTCGGCTTCCACGGTGGCGTCCGCGGGCTGGAAGCGCGCGGCTTTCCCCAGCTGTTTCTGCAGGGCTTCGCCTTCGGGCTTGCGGCGGCCCGTGAACAGGACGCGGGCGCCTTCTTCGACGAACAGTTCCGCCGTGCGCGCGCCGATGCCGCTGGTGGCGCCGGTGATGATTGCGACCTTGCCGTCTAGCATGCCCATGGCTCAGTTCCTTTCGTTCAGGTCTTGTTCATGCATTCGTCGAGCAACTGTATCGCGCGCCGCGCGAACACCCACATGTTTTCCTCGCGCGCCGCGCTGCCGGTCGCGACGGTGATCACCGCCTCGATCGGGCCGCTCACCGCGATGCAGGCATGACCGGCGGGATCGCCGTAGCGGTTGCCGCGCGGACCGCTCGCCCCGGTCTCGCTCACGCTCCAGGTGGTGCCGAGCTTCTCGCGCACGCGCCGTGCAAGCAGCTGCGCGAACGGCTCGCTCGCCGAGCGCATGCCGGCCATGTCCGACGCGGCAATGCCGAGCAGCGCTTCGCGCCCGGCCGCGGTGTAGATGACGCAGCCGCCGACGTAGTAGGCCGAAGCCCCCGGCACCGCCACCAGGGCGGCGTTGATCACCCCGCCGGCCGAGGACTCCGCGACGGCGAGCGTTTGCCTGCGTTCGATGAGCCGCGCGCCGAGCGCGGCGCCGAGGTCCGTCAGTGATGCCATCTTTGCCCTCCCGCCGTAGACTTCAGCCTGCATGCGCCTGGAAGCGATCCGTGTCGGCAACCACCCCCCGGACGACATCAACGTCCTCGTCGAGGTCCCGGTGGGCGGCGAGCCGATCAAGTACGAGATCGACAAGGCCTC
>JAOUGZ010000267.1 GCA_029865405.1 Betaproteobacteria bacterium | reverse complement strand
TTCCTGCGGCGTGTAGTCGCACACGGTGGTGCCGCGCTCGACGCCGCCGGCGGCGGGCACCGCGCCCGCGCGCGCCAGCAACGCCTCGGCGAGCGAGGTCTTGCCGCACCCCGACTGGCCGACGAGCGCAATCGTCCTCAGGTGCTTGATCGCGTGCTTTCCCAGATCCCCTCCCGGGGCTAATGCTACTTCGGGAAGCGGCGGCTCGGCTACTGCCCGGCTATTTCTTTCCGGTGTCCTTCTTCTCCAGCAGTTCCGCCCGTTTCTTGAGAACGTCCTCGAACTTCGAGCGCGTGATGAGCAGGATGTGGCCGGCGAGCGCCTTCTCGCGCGGCAGCCGCTCGGCGACGCTTTTCGCGCGCGCGGCGGCGTCCGCGCCCGTGGGGTTGGGCTCGCCCGACACCCACAGCGTCGCGAAATACGCGTCCCCACGCGGCTTGCCGAGCTTGAGCGTGTAGGTCAGGCCGTCGAAGGTCGAGGCGACGACGGTCACCGGCCGGTCGAGCCCCGTGTCCTCCGGGCGCGCGCCCGGCGCCGCGACGTCGGCGATCTCGACGCGGTTGAGCGAATACGAGGCGGAATTGGCGCGCAGCACATCGAGCTTCTCGCCGGCGTAGAGCGGCGTCAGCTTCCAGTCCGCGTCGTCGCGCTCGCGCGCGATGCGCCACTTGCCGGCGCCGGCGAATTCCACTTCCAGGCTGCGCACTTTCTCCGCGGCGAACCCGGTTTTCGCGATCCACGCGGCGCTCTTCGCCGTAGCCAGCGGCAGCGGATCGGCGACGAGGGTCACCGTGCCGGGCGTGGCCGGCAGCAGCACGAACCGGCCGTCGCCCGGCGCCTCGCCCGGGTTCTCGGGCGCGCGCTTGAAATACTTCGCGCCGACCACGAGCGTCGCCAGGGCCTTGCCGTCGGCGCCGCGGAACTCCAGCTGCGTGCCCTGGGCGTCGAGCTTGAGGCGCGCGCGGTCCTGGTCCGCGATCGGCTCGCGGCTGCCGACCTTGAGGCCGATGACCGCCAGCACCAGCTGGCGCACCTGCTCGAGATCGGCCGGAAAACCGGCGCGCTCGGCGATCACCCAGTGCGTGTCGCGCCGCTGCAGGGTCAGCGTGGCGCCGGGCTCGCGGATGACGAGGGTGCCGATGTCCGCGGCGCGCAGGCCCGGCAGCAGCGGCTGGCCGAGCATCTCGGCCGAGGCGGGGCGGCGCGCACGATCCTGCTGATACACGAGCAGCGCGCCGCCGCCGAGCACCGCCAGCAGCACCACCAGGACCGCGGCGACGCGCGCGTTCATGCGGCAGCCAGCCTTGCCTGGCGGCGCCGGCGCAGGGCCGCGATGAGGAGCCCGGCCAGCGCCACGAGGAGCGGCATGAGCGCGATGTTGGCGACCTTGGTGAGGAACACCAGGCGCTCGGCGTCACGCCGCAGGTTCTTGCGCAGATCCTTCAGCGCGAGGCGCGTCTCGGCGACTTTCCTGCGGAAGCGGTCGAGCTCCGACTGCTGGTCGGGCGAGAGGATCTGCGCGCCCCTGGCCGCCTCGGGCGTCCCGCCCTGGAGCTTTTGCAGCGCGGCGCTGGTCTTCTGCAGCTCGTCCTCGAGCTCCTTGATCTTGCCGAAGTACTGCAGCTGCGCCTGGGCTTCCATCTCGCGCACCACGGTGAGCGGCCGGAACGCCGCGGCGCGCGTCTTCAACGACAGCAGGCTTTCGTCCGCGGCGAGCTGGGACACCAGGCCCTGGGCGAAGGCGAGGTTGCCGTTCGAGGGCACGACGATGCGCCGGCCGAAGATCTCCTGCACGTCGACCGCGGCGCCGTCCTGCAGCATGTCGACGTCCGCGACCAGCACCACCGCGTTGTCGCGCGCGGACTCGGCAAGGTGCGCCGCCCCGGTTGCGGCGGGCGCGGGCTTGGCCGACGCGTCCGCGGGCTTGCCGCCCGGAAACGCAGTGCGGAACTTTCCCGCCAGGCGCAGCGCGAGCGGCAGGCTCTTGCCGCCGGGCTCGAAACCGCGCGTCGCCTCCTGCCCCGAGGCGCTCGCCTTGGCGTCGTCGAGCAGCATGGAATTGGGCGAGCTGCGGATCAGCTCGGTCACCGCCAGTCCCGCGGCGGGCTGCACCGCGAAGGCGCCGCCGAAGGCATACAGCAGGGTCTCGATCTGGCCCATCACCACGTCGTCGCGCGCAAACGCGGTGCGATTCAGCGACAGCACGGTCGGGGTATAGCGCTGGCCCTCGCCCGAGGCGAACACCACGTCGGCGATCACCTTGTCCGGGTCCATGGTCACGCCCCAGGCCTTGAACAGGCGCGGCAGCGTCGAGCTCGAGACCTGCGGCGGCATGCCCGGCGGCATCGGCAGCTGGTCGAAGTACGCGTACGGGTCGACGAACGCGATGAGCTTGCCGCCGCGCAGCACGAACTGGTCGAGGGCGTACTCGGTCGCCTCCCCGATATCCCGCGGATGGATGAGGAGCAGAACGTGGAGGTCCTTGTCGATCTCGCGCGCGGTCATGTTGACCAGCTGCACGTCGAAGTCGCGCCGCAGCTCGTTGGCGAGCACCCAGGGCTCGGAACTCTGCCGCGTCATCGGATTGAAGCGCTCGCCGAGCACCGGCAGGCCGCTCATCAGGCCGATCTTCGCGCGCTCGGCGCTGCCCGCGCGCGCCACGGCGCGGATCAGGTCGTACTCGAGCAGGCGCTCGCGCGCCGGGGCGAGCACCGGAATCGACTGCTTGCGCTCGAGCTGGCTCACCGCGAGGCCGAGGTAGAACTGCTCGCCCGACATGAGCTGCTGCGGCTCGATGCCGTCGAGCAGCGCCGCGTCCTCCTGCTCGCTGTCGGGCCGCGGGTCGTACCTTTCGATCACCAGGTTGGGGCCGGCGACGGCCTTGAACTCCTCCACCAGGTTCTGCGCGCGCTGCGCGAAGCCGCGCAGCGGCACCGGCATGGCCTCGCCCGAAGAGATGTAGAGCTTCACCTTCACCGGCGAGGAGAGCCCCTTCAGCACCTTCTTCGTGCCGTCCGAGAGCGTGTAGAGGTTGCCGGCGGTCAGGTCGGCGCGCACCGCCGTCCCCGCCGCGAGGTAGTTCAGCGCCACCAGGATGAGGAACAGCGCCGCGAGCCCCACCGCGGAGTAGACGAGCGCTTCGTGCTTTTTCATGAGCCGGATCATCGGTTGCGCAGCACCACGCCGGTGGCGAACAGGGCGTAGCCGATCACCGAGAGGAAGAACAGCAGGTCCCTGGAGTCCACCACGCCCTTCTGGAAGCCGTCGAAGTGCGTGACCACGGAGAACGCGGCGACCGTGTCGACCAGCGCCGGGCTCGCCCAGCGCACCAGCAGATCGGTCACCGGGCTGAAGCCGGCGAGGATCAGGAACAGGCAGATGACCACGGCGAGGATGAAGGCGATGACCTGGTTGCGCGTCATCGCCGAGGTAAGGCAGGTGATCGCCAGGTAGGCGCCGGCGAGAAACAGGCTGCCCAGGTAGCCGGCGGCAATGGCGCCATTGTCGGGCTCGCCGAGCACGTTCACCGTGACCACCACCGGGAAGGTGAGCGCGAGCGCGATGGCGAGGAAAATCCACGAGGCGAGGAACTTGCCGAGGATCGCCTG
The DNA here is from genome assembly GCA_029865405.1 of Betaproteobacteria bacterium. The sequence continues at coordinate 1,211 of JAOUGZ010000267.1, read as the reverse complement.
CCAGGCGGTGACCGGGAGCGTCAGCAGGAGCTCCAGCGTGCCCGCGCGGCGCTCTTCGGCCCACAGCCGCATGCCGACGGCGGGCACCAGCACCAGATAGACCCAGGGATGCCAGGCGAAGAACGCCGCGAGGCTCGCCTCGCCGCGCTCGAAGAAGGCGCCGGCGGTGAACGTGAGAAAGCCCGTGAGCAGCAGGAAGATCACCAGGAACACGTAGGCCACGGGCGAGGCGAAGTACGACCCAAGCTCGCGCTTGGCGATGGTGCGGATGGCGTGCCAGGCGTTCATTTCTTCACCGTGTCGGGAAGCGTGATGCTGCGGAACACTTCGTCGAGCTGGCCCTCTTCGGTGCGCAGCGCGTCGAGCTTCCAGCCCTCGCGCTGGGCGAGCGCCACCACGGCGAGCGCGAGCTGCCCGGCGGCGGCCTTGTCCCTGGGCGTGACGCGAAAGGCGCCGCCCAGCGGCTCGACCGCGCCCAGCGCGGCGAGCTTCTCGGCGCTCGCGCCCGTGGCGTGCACGATGACCGCGCCGGCGTGCCTGGAGAGCGCGCGCAATTCGGCGGGCGTGCCGTTGGCGACGATGCGGCCGCGGTCGATGATGATGGCGCGCGTGCAGGCGGCGTCGACTTCTTCCAGGATGTGGGTGGAGAACACCAGCACCTTGGTGCGGCCGAGCTCGCGGATGAGATTCCTCACCTCGTGCTTCTGGTTCGGGTCGAGGCCGTCGGTGGGCTCATCGAGGATCAGCACCTCGGGGTCGTGGATCAGCGCCTGCGCGAGGCAGGTACGGTGCCGGTAGCCCTTGGACAGCGTGTCGATCGACTGGTGCAGCACCGAGCCGAGGAAGCACAGCTCGACGACGCGGCCGAGCGCCTTCTTGCGTGCGCCGCCCGAGAGGCCGCGCATCTCCGCGGCGAAGCTGAGAAACCCGTGCACCGTCATTTCGGGGTAGGAGGGCGCGGCTTCCGGCAGGTAGCCGATCAGGCGCTTCACGGCGAGCGGCGCCTCGGCGACGTCGTGCCCGCCGACCGACACGCGGCCGCTTGTCGGCGGGATGAAGCCGGTGATCATGCGCATGGTGGTCGACTTGCCGGCGCCGTTCGGGCCGAGAAAGCCCAGCACCTCGCCGCGCTCGACGGCGAAGGACACGCCGTCCACGGCGCGCTTCGCGCCGAACGCCTTCACCAGGTTTTCGATACGGATCATTGCCGC